>CBFGPJ010000462.1:0-3192 GCA_965650615.1 uncultured Fluviicola sp.
ACTCACGCCAATTTCATGCGCAATCTGTTGTATCCAATGGATGTGACAGCATGGGGAATGGATGTTTACCATGCAGAGGCATGGGGCGACTGGAAAAATACCTATGAAAATTATCCGCTGCTTTTTGGAATTATGGAGACAGAAGGGATTGATATGGTCAACCGCCTGTGGAGGGAATCTTTGAGCACCGAATATCCGTTGCAAGCATATAAACGACTTGCGGGTTATAATCAGCAGCAGTTCAACGATAAAATGTACCAGCACATCAGACGTATGGCGACATATGATTTTTCAACCAATGGTATGGGGCAGTTTTTCCGTAATTACCGGGCAAATGATCAGCAGAATTTCCTGCCAACGGTTCAGGCACTTTATACCATTCCCGAACAAGACTCGTCGAATCCGCAGATCTACCGGATTCCCATCGAACGGGCACCGGAAGAATACAGCTATAACATCATTCCGCTTCACCCGGATCCGGACAGTTGTTCGGTCATCGTGAAGTTTAAAGGACATACTGAAGTGAATGCACACAGTGGCTGGAGATATGGGTTTGTTGCTGCGAATGCAGATGGAACGGTGAGTCGCTATAGCCCCGTTTATGCTAATGAAACTTCCGAAACAGGATTCGCGCTGGAAGGAAACGAAGCATTTCTTTACTTCGTTGTAATGGGGGCTCCATCCGATGAAATCACAACTTCTGTTGCAAACGATACATGGAAGGGGTATCCGAAACATTTCCGTTTTCCTTATGAGTTTTCTGTTAGCGGAGCTGTGCCGGAAGGTTTTCAAGCGGCGGCTGATTTTCGTCAGCAGCTCAAATCGAATGGTCACCTGCATTCGAACGGTGGTGGTTGGGTTCAAAATACGGCTTCAGTAGCCAACTCAGTGTTTGTTGCTCCACATGCAATGGTCCTGGGGAATTCAGTGCTTACGGGTAATGTGCGTGTCTTAAACACGGCACTTGTCAAAAATGCGACCATTGGCGGAAATGTCGAAGTCAGTGGAAATGCCTTCATTACAGGTGGTATCTATGCCGATAATGCGTTGATCAAAGGACAAGCGTTCCTGGAGAACGATACTGTTTCCCAGAACGCATTGGTTCACATGCGGGCACGTGTCAGCAACTACAACTTGTCGGGTACAATTGAGGTTGGTGGAGATGTCGTTGTTTACAATATGGAAGGAAACTGCAATAACGGCGTGTATTACAGAATGACCAATTATTATGAGGATAATCTTCTTGAGTGTGATGGTCGAACAGCTACACACCCGGATAATATGGATGTAAATAATCCCCTGGTTCCTTTTTCAGTAAGCCAAATGGAAATCAACTGCACCTGCGCCACTTATCCCGATTGCCTTTCTTTAGGAATAACCGGACCGACTTCCGGTTCGCAGAACTACAGTGTATTTCCGAATCCGGCTTCTGAGTTTGTTACCATTCGAAGAAACAGCGGAACAACATTCAATGGAACTGTTGAGATCTACAACTTACAAGGAATATGTGTCTTTAAACATGTTCTTCAGGAGCAGGAAATTGAGATCAACACCTCCACTTTTGCGAAGGGAGTGTATACTGCCCGGATTAACGATGGAGAAACAAGCACTGCTCTGCGAATTGCGATCAGGTAGTGATATTAAATCGGTAACATAAATCGGAAAAGAGTGGGGGATTACCCTCACTTTTTTGTTTCAGGAAATTCCGTTGACAGGTATTCAGATATGACAATGATCATCTGTTAATATTAGGAGCGTCATATCAGAGAACCCATTTTTTTGCGAACTTGTAAAAAAATAAGATCATGAAAGAAAAAATGAAGCAAAATGCGTCTCATAATGCCGTCTATGGCTTGGGACTGATCGGTGCAGCAGTTTACTACATCTCAGCAGCAACCGGATTCTGGATGGGAGTGGTTGGTTTTCTAAAAGCTTTGGTTTGGCCTGCTTTTCTTGTCTATGAAACCCTGCAAGCGGTACATGCTTGATGAAAGTTATTCATCTTCTGCATGATCTTCCTACTTTTTTCCAAGGCCAAAAAGTAGCAAAAACGCCTTTGCCCGCTTGCCCATCAAGCAGTCTTCCCTTTCGGACCGCTTCACGGAAAGAAGGGATCAGGATCCCAAATGCAACCCCGCAGTAGTTTTGCAAACACTTCGGGATTTGCACTTTCCGGAATCGGTTACTGAAAGAGAAGACTTTGATCTTCGACAGATCATTAGTTGTTGGGAAAACAATTGTTTGATCTAAATAAGATTTGAGAATCCGCAATCGGGAGTGAGTACTCCGCATCAGCAATCAGTGAAAAGTGTTTTGATTATCATTCCGCTGAAGTTGAAAGAGTGAATGCAGTGCAAGCCTGACGAAAGCTGTTTACTTATCCAAAACGTCAGACATTTCCCCTTGAGGTCACTCATTTGAAGTCGGTTTTATTTAAACGTGTTTAGCCTGAGTGTAAAAATGAAATTTCTTCCGGGTGCGCTGATATTTGATGCGAATGTTCTGTAATTTTTGTCCAGTATGTTTTCACAGGCAACCTGAGCAGATAATTTAGAACTGAACTGGTACCCGATTCTTAAGTTGTAAGTGACCCAGGCAGGCATTCCATCTGCTGTTGCATACGCCAGATTATCTTCCCCGCTATCCGAATAATCGGCTAATTTTTTCCAACCGGAGTACTGACTGAAAAACTCAGCCTGGAGCTTTTTCCAGGTAAATTGAAGGGATGTTTTTCCGTAGAGCGGTGGTATATGATCCAGTGGTTTTTCGTTGCCTTCTGCGTAAACCCGACCGTATGTATAGTTTATGGAAGAACCCAAAGTCCAATGTTTCAGTAATAGTGCTTTGATACTCGCTTCAGCACCATAAATAACCCCGTAATTCGCATTTTGCGCAGCATAAACATCTACATAGTTATCATTGTAAAAAGCAGTATCCGAACCATTTAAGGTAGTCGGGAGAATTGCAATAACATGTTCTATTCTTGAATAATAGCCCAGGGCCGACACCTGGATGTGGTCCTTATACCGGTAGCTTATACCTAATTCACCGGTATATACCGTTTCGGGCTTTAAGTTTGTATTTGGAACTACCAGTTTCCCGGGAGTACTGCTTGTTTCGACTACTGATTCAAAGACTTTGGCCAAATCGTCAACATTGGGTGCTCTGAACCCGGTTGATCCGCTCAATGAA
>CBFGPJ010000463.1:0-3191 GCA_965650615.1 uncultured Fluviicola sp.
TCTCTTGCTACGCGGTCTGCGCCATGTTTTGTACGGGTAAAAACGATTGCGTGTGAAATATTTTCACTTTTGATCAATTGTTTCAGGAAAGCGCGTTTGTCTGCTTTTTCTACATAATAAACAAACTGTTCCACTATCTCAGCGGTTGAAGAAACCGGAGTTACGCGCACATTCACCGGGTCAAATAAAATGGTTCCTGCAAGTTCCATAATCGTTGGAGAAATGGTTGCAGAGAAGAAAATGTTCTGTTTGTTCTTCGGCAAGCGCGGAAGGATTTTTTTGATATCATGAATGAATCCCATATCCAGCATTCGGTCCGCTTCATCCAATACAAAATGGGTGATTTTGGATAAGTGAACATGCCCCTGGTTCATTAAATCCAATAAGCGTCCCGGGGTTGCTACCAAGACATCTACTCCGGCGTTCAGTTGGTTTACTTGTTTATTCTGATTAACACCACCGAAGATCACCATTGTACGCAGCTTGGAATGTTTTCCATAAGCTTTGAAACTATCACAGATCTGGTTTGCAAGTTCTCTTGTTGGCGCAAGAACCAAACAACGGATCGGTCTTTTTCCTTTGACTGGACCATCCGGTTCCAAATGTTGTAAAATAGGCAATGCAAAAGCGGCCGTTTTTCCGGTTCCTGTTTGAGCGCAGCCAAATAAGTCTTTTCCTTCTAATAAACTTGGGATCGATTGTTCCTGGATAGGTGTAGGGGTAGTGTAGTCTAATTCTTTTAGTGCATCCAATAAATGTGGATACAAATTTAATTCATCAAATTGCATGAAATGTTTTGTAAAATGCTCCGAAATGACTGTCACATGTGGTGAACTTTTCCTCACTTCAAATCGGTGGAAAATGGTTTTTCCGGTACAAAAGTACAATAATCAATTGACAATGGAGAATGTATAATTGAAAAGGTGGCTGAGCGGAGTCGAAGCCCCCTTTTCAATTTCTTTAACTTTTCACTTCTCCATTTTCAATTTTCAATTGAACTATACGTTATTTTTGTGTAAAATTTTTTAGTTATGAGAGTAGCAGTTGTTGGAGCAACGGGAATGGTTGGAAACGTCATGATGGAAGTGTTGAAAGAACGTTCGTTTCCTATTACGGAATTAATTCCTGTAGCTTCTGAGAAATCGGTTGGTAAGTTGATCGAATTCGGAGGATTGGAATTTCCGGTTGTGGATTTAGCGACAGCTGTTACTATGAAACCGGATGTGGCTATTTTCTCTGCGGGTGGAGAAACTTCTTTAGAGTGGGCACCAAAGTTCGAAGCTGTTGGAACAACAGTGATCGATAACAGTTCGGCATGGAGAATGCACCCGGACAAGAAATTGATCGTTCCTGAAATTAACGGGGATATTTTAACTGCAGCAGACAAAATTATCGCCAATCCGAATTGCAGTACAATCCAGTTATTGATGGCACTCGCACCGTTGCATAAGGCTTACGGAGTAAAACGCGTAGTTGTCTCTACGTATCAATCCATTACCGGTACCGGGGTAAAAGCGGTTCAGCAGCTGGAAAACGAACGTGCAGGAATTTCGGGTGAAATGGCTTACAACTACCCGATCGATAAAAACTGTATCCCGCATTGTGACTCATTCCTCGATAATGGATATACCAAAGAAGAAATGAAATTGACCAATGAGACAAAGAAAATATTGGACCCTGCAATTTCTGTAACTGCAACAGCAGTGCGTGTTCCTGTTGTAGGTGGACACTCGGAAGCTGTGAATGTGGAATTCGAGAAAGAATTTGATTTGGCAGATGTTCGAAAATTATTGCACGAAACTCCTGGAATTACTTTGAAAGATGATCCAACGACAAATACCTATCCGATGCCTCGTTTTGCCGAAGCAAAAGATGATGTATTCGTAGGAAGAATCCGAAGAGATGAGAGCCAGGAGAAAACATTGAATATGTGGGTGGTAGCTGACAATTTAAGAAAAGGTGCTGCTACCAATGCAATCCAGATTGCCGAGTTACTGATCAAGAAAGGAATCTTGGTTCCGATGACAGCGGGAACACACAATTAATCGTATTCCAGTTCGTTATACCGATATGCAGAACAGAATTCTGATCTTATTGCTTTGTATTTTTGCTTCACATTCCTGGGGCCAGAAGGCGCATAGACACAATGGTTTGTCGCGCTCTGAATTGGGCTTCATGGTAGGCGGAAGCTATTACATCGGCGATTTGAACCAGGCGCATTTCAGGCATACCAACCTGGCAGGACAATTACTCTATCGCTATAACATCAATGCACGCTTGGCTTATCGTTTGAATTTCACTTATGGGAAAATTGAAGGATATGACAAGGAACAAAGCAATGAGTTTTACAAGAACAGGAACCTTTCTTTCCAATCAGACTTATTTGAGTTCGGCTCCGGAATTGAAGTTACTTATTTCCCATTCGAGATCGGGAATAGAAGGTATAAAGGAACGGCTTACCTATTGGCTGAATTATCCCTGACACGTATTAATCCAATGACTGATTTCAACGGAACCATGGTTGAATTGCAACCTTTGGGAACGGAAGGTCAGGGAACAGAATTGGCGGACAGAGGAAAATACTCGCGGATTCAAATGGGAGTTCCTATCGCTGTTGGTGCCCGCATCTCCCTTTCTCAGAATATCGGGTTGAATTTTGAATATGGAATTCGTTTTATGTTCACGGATTATTTGGATGACGTTGGCGGATATCGTTACGCTGATCCGGTGCTTTTAGCCGCTCAAAACGGACCAACGGCAGCGGCATTAAGCAACAGAAGTTTGGACGGAAACCGCTTCGGTCAAAGAGGAAATCGTGCTTCCAGAGATTGGTATACCTTTTTTGGGATCGGTTTAATGATCCGTATGGGCGGAAAAGGAAGTTGCCCTTCCGATTTTTAATCGAGACAAAATCCCATTTTATATAGTATTTATTATTCGTAATGATTGTTATGCTGAAAGACCTAATTCAGCTGAGTAATTCTCCAATTACCGCTTTTCTAATCTCAATTAGAAACAACAATATTAGCTAAACTCCAAGATGACTTGACGAAGAAAAGGACTTCCGTTTCGGAATTCGATTCAGGAAAGTGCTTGTCATTTGGGATCCTGATCCCTTCTTTCCGTGAAACGAACCGAAAGGGAAGTCTGCTCGACCGGGTAATTGGAAAAAAGCATTTTTGCTTACTTTT
>CBFGPJ010000464.1:0-3191 GCA_965650615.1 uncultured Fluviicola sp.
GAGTCCTTTAATAGGAATATCTGTAAATAGTAAGTAGAAACCTGCGAATAGAAAGGTTACTACCATAAAGCCGGCGATGTAAAGAGCTGCGTTCTTGAACATGTTAAATGAAAAAAATCCCCCTAAGCTTAGCCAAGGGGGATTAATATTAAAATTGAAATTAGTTTAATTTAAATGAAACAGGTAATGAGAAGGTACTGTTTACAGCCTTACCATTAATTTTACCCGGTGTCCATTTCGGCATTCCTTTTACAACACGGATTGCTTCCTGGTCACATTCCGGGCAATCTGTTACACCTTTCTTAATTTTTACGTTCGAGATGTAACCGTTTTCACTCACAACGAACTGTAAGTAACATTTCCCTTCCAGTCCCATTTCAACCGCTGTTTGAGGATACTTGATGTTTTCCGCCAGGTATTTCTTCAAAGCTGCCATACCACCTGGTGGCTCAGCAGGCTCATCAACGATATCATAAATGATCTCTTTTTCCTTTTCAATTTTTTCCTCTTTCGGTTTTGGAGGAGTTGGATCCACTTTTGCAAACGGGTCACCTTCGTTTTCGTTGGTTTTATCCGATACAGTTGTTTTTTCCAAATCACTTTGAATCGGAGGAGGAGTATCTACTTCATCATCCGTTACCACAGGAGGCAAGAACTGAATGGTTTTTTCCATCGGTGGAATTTCCGGTTCAAGAGGTTCGATGATCTCTTCTTCCAATGGAGCATCCATAGCAAAAGAAGATAGATCTAAAGGAACTTCTTGTGGTTTTTCTTTAGGAAGATTCATAATCAACTTATAAATTCCGAAAGTAGTTCCGATGAACAGGATTACACCGGCCATTACAAGGATCAGGTTGCGGCTGTAATTTGTTCGGATCTGGTACGCACCATATTCGTGGTTACGGTCTTCAAATACGATCTCATTACGTTCCGCAGATGTGACTTGCTGCCAGCTTTTAGAGCTTAAGTACTCGTATAACGAAATACCTGCTACTAATAGGATTACGATTGTTATTAACATATCTATTTATTTAATGTTTTGTCTAACAATGCTTGCTCGCTGTTCATAATATCTACCGGAGCAATTGTTCCGATGGATGCAATATACAGCTCATCAATGACGTCAATAAAGTTTCTGGTCTTGGCTTTCATGTCCGTTTTTACCAGTACTTTCAATGCGTGTTTGTCTCTTTTGGCGTTGTCCAATTCCTTTTGCCAGATCGAATCGACAATTTGTTTCTTTTGAAGTTTTGCATCCAGCTCTACTTTCTTATTCAAAACAAATTTGTTCTCATCAGCAAGTAATTTGCGAATTCCTTGCGGACCGAAATTGGTTTCGGTTAACACCGTTGCAGGTTTTCCTTTTGCATTTCCTTCCGGGTAAAACTCTCCTTTGTAATAGAACAAACGGTCATCTGAAACGATAAAGGTAATTGCATTGTTTACCGGAGGAGGTTTTACATCCGTATCCTTTTCTTTAGCCGGATACGCCAAACTCATCACTTTCGGTTTCGCGAAGGTAGAAGTCATTACGAAAAACGTCAAAAGAAGAAATCCTAAATCCACCATCGGCGTCATATCGATACGTGCCGAGCCTTTCTTAGGGCGTTTTTTACCGCCTTTTTTTGCTCCACCGTCGTCTTGTGCTAATTCTGCCATTTCTTTTGTTATTTAACGAATTACGGGTGCTGCTTCTTGTGAAGTAACGAAATTCAAGTTGTTAATATTCAGGTCGCGGAAAGTTTCAATGGCTTGTTTCGTACGCACGTACTCTGCCTCCATATCTGCTTTTAAGATAAACTTCGGTTTGAAATCATCTGCCTGTAATGGTTCACCTTTCGGACCCTTGTTTCCGCTTTCTTTCTCAAATTGGGTCTTACCATAATCAAGCATGCGGTTTTTGGAAAAATAAATCCAATCCTTTAGCTCATTATGTGTACTGTCGGAAGGAATTCCTACAAACGCAGGGTCTTCTCTGCGGTATTTTTTCCTTTCTTCTCCGTCTAACTGAAGGTATTGTTGTAATTCGCGCATCGAACAACCGAAACTTCCTGACATGCGTCCGAAAGCTGTGATCTGATCTTTGCCTAACTGTACCTTGTACTTGGCTGCCATATCTGTAAGGATTTTGGTACGTACCTCTTCACCGCCTTTTACGTCGAAGTAAATACGACCACCTTTATCAACACTTACCAAAACTGCCGTCTTTGGTGGAATTTCTTTTTCACCAATAGATGATGGAATCGAAATGTCAACAGGCTCATCCGTACGGAAATTGGCAGCAAGCATGAAGAATGTTACCAAGAGGAACGCCAAGTCCACCATCGGCGTCATGTCGATGGACGGGGATCCTTTGGGTGTTTTAATTTCTGCCATTCCTTAATTATTTATGCCGTTAAACGGATATTAATTATTCGCATTGAAGTTTTGAACGATAGCAAATCCTGCTTCATCCATTGCATGTGTCATTTGATCAATCTTCGTGTTAAAGAAGTTGTACATTACTGTTGCAACAGTTGATGCGAAGATACCGAAGAACGTATTGATCAAGGCCTCAGAGATACCCACAGAAAGTTTTGCTGTATCAGGAGTACCGGCACCCATCGCCTGGAATGACTTGATCATCCCCAATACCGTTCCGATCAAACCGATCAAGGTACCGATAGATACACATGTAGAGATAATTACCAGGTTCTTAGACATCATAGGCAATTCCAAAGCGATCGCTTCATCGATCTCAGCTTTCAGAATTTCTGATTTTTGCTCTTTGTCTAAAGTAGTGTCTTTTTGAATAGACTCATACTTCTCTAATCCTGCACGGATCACATTTGCCAAAGATCCTTTTTGCTTGTCGCACTCTTCGATTGCACCCTGAAGGTCGTTTGAATCCATTAAAGATTTAATGTTCTCAACGAATGCGTTGATATTTCCACGTCCTTTAGTTTTTGAAATACTGATGAAACGCTCAACCGAGAAAATGATCACGATAAGGTTTACAGCCATTAGGAAAGGTACGATAATACCTCCTTTGTAAATCGTTCCAAGCGTGTTTCCATCAATTGGATGCTCGTTTGGATCACCGTTAACGAAGTTTGATGGATCTCCTAAGATGAAATAATAGATCAGAAATCCAATTCCTAATGCAATTGCAATAGATAATGAGGCAACTAATGATGAAAAACCTCCTCCTG
>CBFGPJ010000465.1:0-3188 GCA_965650615.1 uncultured Fluviicola sp.
GTCATACTGGTAATCAGGATCAGAATAACGGTCCCGTTCACAATCTCGATATCCAGGATTCCCATGGTATATCCCACATTGATTACGGCTAATGTTGCAGCGGCATGCGCGGTACTTAGTCCAAAAATGACTTGTCGTTCCGGACGGCTCATCTTAAAAATCAATTGGGTGATCAAAGCAGCCAGAAACTTACTGAAAATTGCAAAAGCACTCAAAATTCCTGCAACAGCCCAAGCCCACGGTTCGTTTGCCAATGCTTTTACATTGACCACCATCCCGATTGAAATCAGGAAGAATGGGATAAACAAAGCATTTCCGATAAATTCGATCCGGTTCATCAAGGTGGAAGAGTGGGGAATCAAGCGGTTCATGACCAATCCGGCAACGAAAGCACCAATGATGCCTTCGATTCCAGCAACTTCTGCAAGGAATGCTGCGAAAAATAGAATCGATAAAACATAAATGAATTGGGAATATTTTTCGGATTCCAATTTACTCAAAAACCAACGCGAAATTTGGGGAACTCCCCAAAACATGATCAGGCTGAAGATAGAAAGTGTAATGCCTAAATGAACCAGAACACTTGTATTAATGACTCCATGATCCGATCCTGAAATGACTGCCAGGATAATCAAAACAGCGGTATCTGTTAGTATTGTTCCACCAATAGCGATGGCAACGGCTTCCATTTTTGAAATCCCGAATTTGGAGACGATCGGGTAAGCAACCAGCGTATGTGTAGCGAACATGCTTGCGGTCAGCAAACTGGCGATTTCGTTTAATCCCAGGGCATACCGGCAAGTCGGATAACCCAAAAGCAATGGAATGAAAAAGGTGAGCGCTCCAAAAGCAAGCGATTTGTTTCGATAACGTCTGAATTCCTGCATGTCCAGTTCCAAACCGGCCATAAACATGATGTAGAGCAAACCGATCTTGGCAAACATATTCACGAAACCGGTCTTCATATTCGCCTCCGAGATCAGTTGAAATCCATTCGGGCCGATGATAACACCTGAAATAATCAGACCGATCAATGCCGGAATTTTTACTCTTCTTAAGATAATCGGGGAAAAGAGAATGATTAAAAGGAGCAGGGAAAATGTAAGGATCGGGTTTTCCAAAGGCAGTGTAAACTCACCGATGAGGTTTTGGAATTCTTTGGAAAATTGTTGAAACAGCCCGTTCATCCTTTTGGAATATCTGCAACAAAATTAATCGCATTTTTTTATGAATCCCGATTATCACTAAAAGGGTTGATGAAATTTTCTTTTCTGAACTTATGATGATGGGGTTTGGCATCGTTTTTGAAAAAGGACTTTCGAAATTTAAATATTACCACAATGAAACATTTTTTTACTTTTTTTATTTTACTATTCATTTCCCAATGGACAACTGCTCAGCAAAACACGAATTTGGTTTTCTTTTCCGAGCAGGGACAGCAGTTTTACATTATATTGAATGGTATCCAGCAGAATCCGAACCCGGAAACAAACGTGCGGGTTACGAACCTTATCCAGCCTTATTACAAGGTAAAAGTGAAATTTGCCGATGGAATGACTCCGGATATCGATAAGACATTGAACTTCAACCCGGGAACAGAAACGACTTATTCTATCAAAAGCAACAACAAAGGGGAGATTGTTTTGAGATGGATGAGTGAAGTTCCGATTGCTCAGGCACCAAGACCGATTGGTGGTCAGAATGTAATCGTTTATCACGATACGCCGCTTCCAACTACGGTAACTCAAACAACAGTTATTTCCAACACCACTACGAATCCTGGTACAACTGATCAAATGAATGTTGGAATCAATGTGAATGACCCGATGACAGGCGGAGCCAATATCAATATGAATATCAACGTGAATGAGACGGGAATGAATACTCAAACTCAGAGTACAACAACTACTTATTCTACAACTACAACAACTACTTCCGGAAATGTTGGAACAGTTCAGAATGGGTACGTGATGCCGGGTTATAATGGTAATGTTGGATGTAGCGGCTATCCAATGAGTGAAAATCAGTTCAGTCAGGTTGTTCAGTCAATTGAGTCTAAGGGATTCGATGATTCAAAATTGACGATGTCGAAACAGGTGATCAGTACAAACTGTATGACAAGCAATCAGGTGAAACGATTGATGCTAGTGTTCAGTTTTGAAGATACCAGATTAGACTTAGCAAAGTATGCGTATGGTTATACGTATGATATTGGGAATTACTACCAATTAAATGATGCATTTAAATTCGAGTCCAGTATTGAGGAATTGAACGAATATACCAACGGATTCAGAAGATAATTTGAACCGGTAAAAATTTTAAAAACCCATCTGTCAGCTGGCAGATGGGTTTTTTTATGGTATCAGTAGTAAGGAAAAATACCCTTCAAATCGAATCGATTGATTTCAAAAAGTTTCAATCTTTCGACTTTTCCCGTAAATCAAATTATGGTTTTAGAATAAGAACTGAAGGGGTATTTGTGAGCCATAGGCTTTGGGTCTCTACTGCTTTTCTCCAACTGTCGTGACTGATCAACATTAAGTCTTGCCGACTCATGAAATCTTTATCCAGTCTCGGCTCTGTTTGAAGTGAAATATGGTTTGGAGCAACTTGTTCGATCATACGGATAGATTCTTTTAATTCCGGATGTGTTTTCACAATTCCAGAAGAATCGATGATTGTGACGCATGCATTGCTGTGATGGATCAGTTTTTGGGCGTAAACCAACAGGAAACTATCGTGAATAGAGAAAATCGGAAGGAATACATTTTCCACTTTTTCCAGGTCTTTATCAATCACAATTCCAATCGGCAATTTTGCGTTTTTGATCAATTGACGGGTCCGTTCATCAAAAACAGTGTTCTCAAACAAAGGTTCTTTACCGGTAATGGTTTCGTATAAACGTTCCGGATTGATCAGTTTGGTTGTGAATCCTAGAATTCGTCCCAAAAGTGACCCTTCAAAAACAGAACTTCCGATCCCGATCAATAACAAGTCAAAGTTTCCTGCGTTGGATGTATCCGTGATCTCCTTGTCTATATCCACGGTAGGTTTGAACATGGTTACCACGGACATATTCAGCTTTTCGGATTCTTCTGAAATAGGAGCAAAGCTTACACGTTCATATTCTTCGGCATTGAACTGGTTCAGATCATTACTCAAAGAAACATGTAACGCCGTTACATTCG
>CBFGPJ010000466.1:0-3182 GCA_965650615.1 uncultured Fluviicola sp.
GTGAAAGAGATCCAACGCGTTGGAAGAGAAGAACAAAATGCAGAGCGCTTGTATTTTGAACTGACTGAAAATATCAAGTGGGAAGACGCTGATAAAGGAATCGAGTTTTTGGTTGTTCCGGATAAGAACTACCGTGTAACCGTAATGGTTGATTACAATTCACCTGCTTTGGGTACACAACATGCGCACATGTACCATTTGGGTGAGTTTGAAAGAGATATTGCAGCTTGCAGAACGTTCTGTTTCTTAGGAGAATTGGAATTCCTTGCGAAGAATAACCTGATTAAAGGTGGTAGTTTGGATAACGCAATTGTTTTGGTTGAACGAAACGATGTGACGGAAGAGGAATTGGACCGTTTGGCAAAATTGCTTGGAAAAGATAAATTGAAAGTGAATTACGAAGGGATCGGTGTATTGAACAGCCTGAAACTGCAGTTCGAGAATGAGCCCGCTCGTCATAAACTATTGGATATTGTTGGTGATTTGGCTTTGGTAGGCCGTTTCATCAAAGGACACATTTTGGCAGCACGTCCCGGACATTCTGGGAATACACGTTTTGCAAAAGTGTTGAAGGAAGAAATTAAAAAACAGGAAAAAGCAGGCCGTGAATTTGACCTGAGTCGTGAGCCGTTGTACAATATCAATGATATTGAGCGTATGCTTCCTCACCGTTATCCGTTCCTGTTGGTTGACAAGATCATGGAGATCACGGAAGAAAAAATCATCGGAGTAAAGAACGTAACCATGAACGAACCGATGTTCCAGGGACACTTTCCGGGTAACCCGATTTTCCCGGGAGTTCTTCAAATTGAAGCAACGGCGCAATGTGGAGGTATTTTTGCTTTGAGTAAAGTAGAAGATCCGCATTTGTACTCGACCTATTTTATGAAAATTGATAATGTGAAATTCAAACAAAAAGTGATCCCCGGAGATACTTTAGTGTTTGAATTAACGTTAATATCACCTATCAGACGTGGATTGGTGCATATGCAGGGAAATGCTTATGTAAACGGAAAGCACGTTATGGAAGCTGAAATGCTTGCACAAGTCATTAAAGATAAAGCAGAAGTATGATAAGTCCACTGGCACAAGTTTCTCCGGGCGCAACATTAGGAGAAGGGGTAACGATAGAAGCATTCAGTACGATTTACGATGATGTTGTTATTGGGGCGGGAACGAAAATCCATCCGAATGTAACCATTTATCCGGGTGCTAGAATCGGGGAAAATTGTGAGATCTATCCGGGAGCTGTAATTGCGGTAATTCCTCAGGACTTGAAATTCGACGGAGAATACACGACCGTAGAAATTGGTGACAGAACTGTGATTAGAGAGTGTGTAACGATCCATCGCGGTACAAAAGATATGTGGAAAACAACGGTTGGTAACGATTGTTTGTTGATGACCTATGTGCATGTTGCACACGATTGCCAGATCGGAAATAATGTGATCATGGCAAGTTATTCCGGGTTGTCCGGACATTGTGTGGTGGGTGATTACGCAATCCTGGAAGGTCGCTGTGGATCGCAGCAGTTTATTCACATAGGAGCACATGCATTTGTTGCAGGTGGATCATTGATCCGTAAAAATGTACCTCCATACGTGAAGTGTGCACGTGAGCCAATTACCTATGCAGGAATTAACTCAGTTGGATTGAGAAGACGCGGATATTCAGATGAACAGGTGCGTGAAATAGAAGATATCTACCGTATTATTTTTGTTCAAAACAATCATGTGACGAAATCATTGGAGATTGTAAAAGAAACGATCCCGGATTCTCCGATCAGAAGAGAAATTTTAGCATTCATCGAAGCCTCGGATAAAGGTGTTATTAAAGGGTTGATATAACATACTTCACAAACAGTGTTTGCTCTTTTTTCGAATTTAATTGTAAATTAGCCTAAATACGTGTTCTTATGCTATCAAAGAAGACAAAATACGCATTACATGCTTTGACTTATTTGGCAAAGAAGGATGCTAATGAACCAACTTTGATCCTTGAAATTGCAGAGAACAGCCGTATTCCGAGAAAATTTTTAGAGTCCATTTTATTGGATTTGAAAAAACAAGGAATTTTGAATTCCAAAATGGGAAAGGGTGGAGGTTACTTTTTAAGGCAAACACCTGAACAGATCCAGATATCCACGATTATTCGACTGTTTAACGGACCGATTGCCTTGCTGCCCTGTGTTAGTTTGAATTACTACCAGCGCTGTGATGAATGTACGGACGAGAAAACTTGTGGTTTGAATAAAGTGTTTATCGATGTTCGGAATGAAACCCTGCGTATTTTAGAAAACAAATCAATTCAGGATATTGTAAATCAGGAATTGTAGTATCAGTCGCCCACGATCGGGTAAGAATAAACAATCAAAGTGGTACATAGAAATCAAGTTATTGAAGTTAAGATCGATGATTTTGCGTTTGGCGGTCAGGGTCTTGCGCGGATGAAATCAGAAGAAGGAGATTTTATTCTGTTCGTTGAGAACACCTTTCCGGGACAATTTGTAAGAGCCCGGGTTGACAAGAAACGAAAACGTCATGCGGAATGCAAATTGCTGGAAGTGCTGGAACGTTCTCCTTTGGAAAAAGAATTGCCTTACCAGGAAATTTCAGGTGCGCCTTATTTGTTTGTACCGATTGAAGTTCAGCAGGAATATAAGAAGAAATCTACCTTGGATGTTTACCGTAAGATCGGGCGAATTCCCGATCCGAATAGTTTGTTCGACGAGTTTATTTCTTCTCCGGAAGTTTTTTTCTACCGCAATAAGATGGAATACAGTTTTTCATCTATTGAACATGTACCGGAAACAGGAGAAGAAATTGATGACGCTTTTGCATTGGGCTTCAAGCGAAGAGGGACATGGTGGAAAGTGGAAAACTTAAATAGGCCAAGTGGTTTGTTTGATGAGCAATGGGAGACCATTTTACCTGAATTTCGCGATTTATTGAAATCATTCGGACTCCCCGCCTGGCATCCGCCAAGAAAAGAAGGGTTTTTCCGTCACATTGTAGTACGTAAATCCTTCGATCAGGACCAATTGCTTTTGCATATTGTTACCAGTTCTGTAGGTATTAAAAAATTCGACACCAAAAAGGTGGTGGAATTCCTGAAAGAGAAATTGGGGAATCGCCTGGCCGGGATTTGGCATACGATCAATGATAATGTAGCAGACCGTGCTA
>CBFGPJ010000467.1:0-3182 GCA_965650615.1 uncultured Fluviicola sp.
CAGCGCCTGTAGTTCCAGCACACTGTTCCAGTGGGATTTCGGTGACGGACAAACTTCTAACCAAGTGAATCCTTCACATGTTTATAGCGGTCCCGGTCAGTATACAGTAACTCTGATCGTACGTGATACGACCCAATGTTATGCCCCCGATACTGTTCAGTTCATTGTAAATATCGGAGATTTTAATGGCGGGATCGTGAATCCGACAGCGCAAACCTGTGCCAATATTCCGGTGCAAATGGAAGCTTACGGTGGAACAATTTATCATTGGGAACCCGCTCAATATTTTAGCAATCCGAATATTTCGAATCCCATGGTAACAACCGCTCAAAATATTTCGGTCTATTGTATTATTTCGGATAGTTGCGGGGTTGATACGGTTTATGCCCAGGTAAATGTTCTGAACGGAGCGCTGGATATTTCTAATGATACGGCTATTTGTGTCGGAAATTCGGTCAATTTATTTGCATCCGGGGTATCCCAAATTACCTGGAGTCCGGCAACGTACCTGGATAATCCTTCGAGTATGACCCCGGTTTCAACACCGCTGCAATCGATAACCTATACAGCAACAGGTACCACTTCGGATGGTTGCGAGTTAACGGCAACGGTTCATATCCATGTGGATACAACGATGCCACAACCGGTAATGCCCGATTCCTTGGTGTATTGTTTTGGATCTTCCGGGGTCGTCACCGTTTCGGGAGCAACATCTTATACCTGGTCACCACAAACAAATATTACACCTGCCAGCGGACCACAGGTAACGATCAGTACGCAAACCGATCAATATTATTATTGTGATTTCGCAAATGCATGCGGAACGGCACGGGATAGCATCTTTATTGACATTAATATCGCAGCTATTCTTGCCGGAAACGATACTACAATTTGTCCTGGAGAAATAAGCCCGGTCCATGCTTCCGGTGGAGTTTCTTACACCTGGTCACCAAGCCCTTATGGATTGTTACAGCCAAATGGCTCGGTGGTTTTGGTTAAACCTGCAGTGTCGACAACGTATGTGGTGGTTGGAGTTGATCAATACGGGTGTTCGGACACGGCTTCAGTACGCGTTGATTTATTCCCTTCACCATTCGTTCAAACGAACCCGGATGTGTATGCTGTTTTTGGGGAAGTTGTTCAACTGAATGCCACTTCGAATACTGCGATCAGTTATGTTTGGAGCCCTGCTGAATATTTATCCTGCAATGTTTGCCAGAACCCGGTTACCCAGCCGGATAAAGCAATGACTTTTACGGTTACGGTTTACGATATCAATGGTTGTTCCGCTTCAGACGTGGTACATATTTATTACGATGCGATTATTTATGTTCCCAATACGTTTACCCCAAACCACAATGGAACAAATGAGACGTTTTTTGCGCTTGGGGTCAATATCCGGGATTTCCGATTAGAAATCTTTAACCGCTGGGGAGAATTGATCTATACCGGAGACGCTTTATCACAAATGTGGGATGGAACTTATGCAGGCTTGCCTTCTCCGGATGGAGTGTATACCTGGAAAATTGAATACGGTGAGATGCTTACAGATGAACGGCATCAAATTGTAGGACATGTTAATTTGCTGCGCTAGATAGTAGTTTGTAAATAAACAGTCGGGATTCTCTTAATAATCAGTTCAGTACCGGTTTCGTTTAGATGAATTCACATTTTAAAACTCCGTCGCGGTCAATTTCTGTGAGTTGCACTCTTTGCATTTGGTTCACCAGATCCGGATTGAATGCCGTTTTCACCTTGACATAGTTTTCAGTAAATCCGTACATGATTCCTTCGTCTTCTTCAGCTTCAAACAAAACGGTTCTTTTGGAACCTACCTGTGATTCATAAAAAGCACGTTTTTTCTTGTCGGAAAGAATATGAAGCTGTTTGCTTCGCTGAGCTCTTACCTGGTTCGGAACGGGTTCTCCCAACTTTACAGCTGTTGTATTTGCGCGTTCGGAATAAGTGAAAACATGTAAATACGAAACATCAAGGTCCTTCAGAAAATCAACCGTTTCCAAAAATTCTTCATCCGTTTCACCCGGAAACCCTACAATCACGTCTACGCCAATTGCACAGTCAGGACGCAATTTTTTAATATGTTCAACACGTTCCACATATAACTCGCGCAAATATTTCCGGCGCATTGCTTTCAACAGGCGATTACTTCCGGATTGAAGCGGGATATGGAAATGCGGAACAAAACGCTCTGAGTTTTCCAGGGTAAACCGGATAATCTCATCACTCAATAAATTCGGTTCAATGGAAGAGATCCGGTAGCGGTCAATACCGTTTACTTTGTCCAGTGCTTTCACCAATTCAAAGAAATTTTCCTCATTTCCCTGGCCAAAATCACCAATATTTACACCCGTTAAAACAACTTCTTTGATTTGGGTATCTGCAATTTTCTGTGCTTCTTTTACCGTTTCGGAAATGCTTGCGTTTCTGCTTTTACCTCTTGCCAACGGAATCGTACAAAACGTACAGAAGTAATCGCAACCATCCTGAACTTTCAGGAATGAGCGGGTACGATCTCCCATGGAATGAGAAGGAATAAAACTGGTTGTTTGCTTGATATTCTCAAACTTCACCACTGCTTCTTCATTCTGTTTCTCCCTCTCATTCTGTTCCAGGTGTTCCACAATGTTAAACTTCTCATTTGCTCCCAAAACAAGCGATACACCCGGGATCTGAGCAATTTCAACAGGTTTCAACTGTGCATAACAACCAATAATGGCGATATATACTTCCGGGTTTATCTTTTTGGCACGTCTAACCAACTGCTTGCATTTTTTGTCTGCATTTTCAGTAACGGAGCAGGTGTTAATTACCAAAATATCCGGTGTTTCCTCAAAATCCACCTTTGCAAAACCTGCATTTTCAAAAAGCCGGGAAATAGTAGATGTCTCTGAAAAATTCAGTTTGCATCCAAGGGTATAAAAAGCGACTTTTTTAAACTGTTGCATTTTTTGCAGAATTGAGGGCACAACGCTTGGGCTTTAGCTTCAGCGACGGCACAAAGATAGACATTTTCAAGTCTGTACAAAAATCCCCGTGTAACTAATCGTTATATTTGTTAGACTATACCAAAGCATGAAAAAGCAATTGACGATTCATTACGAGTGGCTGAATCATTGGAAGGAACTTCCTGACACTGAACATATTTTAATTGAAAAAGCAAC
>CBFGPJ010000468.1:0-3180 GCA_965650615.1 uncultured Fluviicola sp.
TGTGGAAATAGTTGCGAAACGCTGCTCTAATAATTTCGCATTGTATTCCTTTTTCAATTCAAGCATGCAAGCTGCACACAAGCATTCCTCGTAATTATCACAGATATACTGGCTCTCGTCAACAGTTAAATTCACGCTGGTGCACTGACAAAGCGAAATGGAGCCGACTTTACATTCAAAGCGGGAATTACAGCGCGGACAAAGTACTTGTTCATGATCACTCATAAGCTTTTTTTTATGTTCAACGCTTTCGAAAAAAGTATATGCAGGAGGTTTGATCCCTGAAATCAGGAACTGAAAACAACCTTGACATGAGCCTCAAATCGCGAAAGCATGGTCAATTCTATCCAACACAGCGGACAGATCGGAAAACGGCAGGTATCTGACTTTCTATTCATTGACGAAAAGATTACAGTTGCGCGACAGTTCGTGATTCTCACACGATTCCCTATTATTTCACCGGGGTGAAACCATTTTCCGGATATTGATCAATAAAAAGAACGTGTGGTAAATGTAAAGATAGTTTTCAGAATAATTGATTAATTTCTGTTTTCTTATCTTTGCGCTGTGAGAAAGGCATTCATTTACATATTCTTACCCATTTTCCTGTTTAACGGCTCACTCGGAGAAGTTTTCAAACTGGACCGATTCATCGTTCATTTTACAGAACACCAGGCTGCAGATAGTACTCTGGGACTCTTTGATTTTATCTACATGCATTATATCGGTGATGACAGGAATTCGAATGACCAGGATAAAGACATGGAATTACCTTTCAAAAAAATTGATTGTCATTTTTCTTTCCAGATCGCATCTTTCCCGGATTCTGATTTTGTTCCTGAGAACCGGTTTGAAACAATCGATTCCTATTTAAAGATCGCTTTCAGAAGCCATTCACCTAAAAACCCGGCTTTAGCGGTTTTGCAACAACCTCCCTGTTCCGCTTAGCATTCGAATCCGCTTATTAAAAATTTCAACGCAATACAAACCTTGTTGTTCTCTGCATACGTTATTGTTTGCAACGAACGGTCAGGTTCAAACTTATTTATAATGAAAAAGAATACACTTATTTTAATCACAAGCTTCTGTTTTACAGCTGCTTTCGGGCAAAACTGGACAGGAACACTAAATTCGGATTGGAACAACCCTTCCAATTGGTCAACAACTCCTTCCAACGGAGATGATATCGTAATTGACCCGGCAAATTACACAGGGGTAATGGCAGAGCCTGTCATAGCAGTAAACTCCAATTTCACACCTGCAGAAATGCTCGTACAAAACGGAGCACATTTAACTGTTTCTGCGGTTTTAAACACCACAAACCGTGTAGAAGTAATCGGGAACGGGACACTTCTAACCATTACCAATTCGGGTGCTTTTTCCTTAATTGGCGGCGGAAATAATGCCCGTTTGATTTTTGTAGATGATGCTCACCTGGAAATGGATGGCGGAGTCTTATCGAGCGGACAGCGTTTACTTTTTGAGCTGGGTGCTACCGGAACGATCGATGACGGAACCGTTACTGTTGGTGAAACAATTGCTTTGGTAGATGGAAGCGCGATCGGATCAAGTAAATTGATCCAAAACGGCGGAACAATCACTACAAATGCAGAATTCGGGTTTGAAAATGAAGCCGGAACTTATTATCCGACATTCGAACAAAACGGTGGAACATTATATGTTAATGGTTCACTGCTTTGGCTTGGAACCGCACCGGGAGCAGGAAAAGGTTATTTCCGTTCAAACGGAGGCTCTGTTTTCATAACCGGAACAATTGGTAATGATCCGACAAGTACCATGGGCATGCACCTGGAAGTAAGCGGTTCTTCGACTATTTTTGAGAACTCTGGAACAAATGTAACGGTATTAAGCGGTGACTCTCTTGTTCTGGCAGATAGTGCAACCTGGAGAGATGTGAACGCACCAGCCTGGATGAACGACGGAGTTGTTTACGGGTCGAGTAATTCACTTTTCCAATCAGGAAACACCACCTTCAACGGAAATACGAATGGATCCGGAATCGCGGTGTATCAATTGGGAAATCTAACGGTCCCGACGGGAAAAACACTCAATCATGTATACCCTATCTTATTGCGAATCAGCGGAAACATGAATATCCTGGGATCGTTCAACCACAATACCAATCGACTAATCCTGAACGGAACGAAAAATCAAAGTATTGATCATGCAGCAAACAATTTGACTTTCCACGGCTTAACGGTTGAAAACAAAGCAAACGGACCGGCAGATGGTGGTTATGGAATCTCTTTGAACACAACGATCACCATTACTGACATGCTGGACCTGGCTGACGGAATCATTGTTTCAACTCCTGGAAAACTGATCAAACTAGTAGACAATATGTATAACTTATTCGGTACCGACACTACTTTTATTGATGGGTATATTGAAAAAACAGGAAACGATCCTTTTAATTTTCCGCTTGGTAAAGTTCCGGATAAATACCGTCCATTGAGCATTACTCCACCGGTCTCAGTAAGCACACAAATTAAAGTTGGTTATGTGGATGCTCCTTACAGCAGTTTAACTCCGGTTGAAGGACCGATGCAAAGTGTAAGCGCGCTGGAATATTGGGATTTCACCAATTCAAATCCCGGTGATCTCGTTGGAGTAACTGTAGGCTGGAACAACGCTTCACAAAGCGGACTGACAGATTGCGCCGACATTTCATTGACTGTCTGGAACGGAATTAAATGGGCTTTTGTTCCTTCGGGCACTTCCGGATTATGCAATGGGACAAATGAAGGAACCCTGTTCAGTTCCGGGAACTTACCTGCTAACGGACCGATCACGATTGGTTTTACGGATAATGTTACCCAGCAGTCGGTTACTTTGTGTCCGGGAGGAACATTCACAGTAGGTTCAAATACCTATGATGAATCGGGAACTTATTTCGATGTTTTACAGGATATGAACGGCGATGACAGTACAGTTGTGACGGTTATTACAGTTCTGCCTCATTTGGTCGACTCTGTTACCAACAACATCACTTTTCTGACAGCGAATGTAAGCCCGGTTGCTACTCAATTTCAGTGGATCGATTGTTTGAATGGTTTTTCCCAAATTATAGGAGAAGTAACTACCACATTTACACCTTCACAAAACGGAAGCTATGCGGTCATTGCATCACACAATTCCTGTCACGATACGAGCGAATGT
>CBFGPJ010000469.1:0-3158 GCA_965650615.1 uncultured Fluviicola sp.
GAAGGGAGTGTGGAGTATAGGTACCGTTTTGGTACTGACCAGACCTGGATCAAAACGAATAAGGGAGAAATTATTTTGAACAATCCTTCTGCCGGCACCTATAATTTGGAGGTTTGCACCCTGGATTCGTTCAATAAATGGACCAATCCCAAGCAGGTCTGTAGTTTTACAGTTGAAAAAATTGTTTTTCTTCGCTGGTATTTTCTTTTGCTGTATATCGGTTTGGTTATCCTTTTGTTTTATGTGATACTGAGGTTTACTGTTAGAGCTGCAAACCGGAAAAATGAATTGTTGAACAGGATGATGGAACTGGAACGGATGGCACTTTCTGCCCAGATGAACCCGCATTTTATTTTCAACTCCCTGAATTCCATTCACAGTTTTTTACTTTACGAGGAAAATGAGAATGCAGAGAAATACTTATTGCGTTTTGCGAAGCTGATCCGGCAGACCTTATCCAATTCAAGGATGTCCTACATTACAGTTGAAGAGGAATATGAAACATTAAAAAACTACATTCTTCTGGAAAAGATGCGTTTTAAGGATGCGTTTACTTTTGAGATCGTTTGCGATTTACAGTCGCTTCCTGTAAATCCATGTATTCCTCCGATGCTTATTCAACCATATATTGAAAACGCGATTCTTCATGGTTTGGTTAAGAGGTCAGGGGATGGAGTGCTACGATTGGAATTTTTGCCTGAAGCTGATGCAATAAAAGTGATAATAGAGGACAATGGTGTTGGATATACCGCTTCAAAGAAGAAGAAACGGGATTCAAATCATAAATCGTATGGAACTCAGATAACCGAAGAACGCTTGAAATCTCTGAAAAAGAACAAGAACAGGGAATTTACTGTTTCAATCAGCAACCTGGATGATTCGAATGAAGAATTCCCTGGGACCCGTGTGGTACTGGTTATTCCAATCCCGGATTAGATTAATTGAAAAACGCTTGCGCTAAAGCTTCAGCGAAGGCGCATGGAGAATGTATAATGGAAAAGAGAGTCTTCTGCTACGATACGCCCATGTCCACCTTTCTTTGCTTTTAACTTTTCAATCCTCACTTGAAAAGTTATCCGTGCATCGTTTCAGCTTTTCCATACTTGTCCATCAATGAAGCTTCAAATTCAAGGAAGAGTTTCCAACGGGCATCAACGTCAATTCCATCACCATACTTGCGAGCAAAATTCAGGAAAACCGTATAATGACGTGCCTCACTTTCCATCAGGCTGCGGTAAAATACGCGCAGATCTTCGTCATTGATTTCTTCCGAAAGAATTTTGAACCGTTCGCAACTTCTCGCTTCAATCATAGCTGCAAACAGCAATTGATTCACCATGTGTGATTTCTTCGGATTGCCGGAATGTGCGTGTTTCAGGAAATCCAGCAAGTCATGAACATATGGGTCCTTGCGTTCAAAACCAAGTTCATATCCCCTTTCCAGGATTTTGTCATGTACCATTCCGAAATGTTCCATTTCTTCCTGGCAAATTTCAATCATGGCTTTTACCATATCCGGGTATTGCGGATACTGAACAATAATCGAAATGGCATTACTTGCTGCTTTTTGTTCGCAGAAAGCATGGTCCGTCAGGATTTCGGCAATGTTTTTCTCTACAATGTTCACCCAGCGTGGGTCGGTTGGTAATTTTAAACCTAACATAATTGAAATTTTACCGCAAATTTCGTGATTTCTTGAATTCAAATCCTAGTTTTGTTAGAATAAGTTTGAATTATGAGATTGTTCTTACCCCTGTTATTGATTTGTGTCGGATTCTTTTCCAATCAGGCTCTTTCCCAAAAGAATGCACCGAAAGTAGTTGTAGGAATTGTGGTAGACCAAATGTGTTATGATTATTTGTATCGCTTTTATCCTCAATTCGGAAAAGACGGTTTCAAACGTTTAATGGACAAAGGGGCTCATTTCAGAAATGTGACTTACAATTACGTTCCAACTTACACCGGTCCGGGGCATGCTTCTATTTATACCGGAAGCACACCGAATAATCATGGAATTGTAGCGAACGAATGGTACTATCGTCCGTTTAACAGGGAAGTGAATTGTGTGGAAGACACGACAGTTTCAACCGTAGGGTCAGCGAGCGATTATGGAAAGCGTTCTCCTTATTTTTTGAGATCGAATACCATTACAGACCAGTTAAAACTAACTTATCCAAGCTCTAGAGTGATCGGAGTTTCCATTAAGGACCGAAGTGCGATTTTACCTGCCGGGCATTTATCCGACGGTTCTTATTGGTACGATTATGCAACGGGGAATTTTATTACTTCGACGTTCTATAAAAAAGAACTTCCTGCCTGGGTAAACCAGTTCAATGATCAGAAGCTGGTTTCAAAATATGTAAACATACCCTGGAACTTATTGAAAGATTCTTCCAGCTATACGTACATCGAGCAGGACAATTCTCCTTACGAAGCTTTGGTAGGAGGGAAGACCAGTCCTGTTTTTCCATACGACTTCAGTAAAGCAGCATCAATCGACCAATACAATTTGTTTACAATAACACCGTCGGCAAATACATTCCTGACTGATTTTGCCATTCAGGCGCTTTCAGAAGAGCAACTTGGAAAACATGCAACAACCGACTTTTTGACAATCAGTTATTCTACTCCGGATATTGCGGGTCATGCTTTTGGACCATATTCACTGGAGATGGAAGACATGTACTTTCGTCTTGATCAGGAATTAGCGCGCTTGTTCCAAACCCTGGATAAAGAAATCGGGAAAGGACAATATGTGGTGTTCTTAACTGCTGATCATGCAGTGGTACCAGTCCCACAATTTTTGAAAGACCATCAATTGCCGGGTGGATACTTATTTCTTAAAGGTAAAACGGATAGTTTGAGAACTGCATGCGTGGCAAAATTTGGTAAAGACTATTTGCATACGATTGAAAACGATAATGTGTATTTGACGGAGAACGTTTTGGGAACGGACCTGGAATCGCAAGTAATTTCATTCTTTAAAACAGAAATTGCCAAATGGACAGAAGTAAAGCGTATTTATACAAAAGAAGAATTGCTTTCCAAAACGGATGAAAACTGGCAGCAAATGGTTGCTTCCGGTTATGATAAGGAACGCAGTGGCGAATTGATTTTTATCCTTCAACCGGGTTACCTGCCAAAAACAGCAGATACTC
>CBFGPJ010000470.1:0-3134 GCA_965650615.1 uncultured Fluviicola sp.
CAACTATCGGCGTTATTTACTGGGTCAATCATGCGAATAAACAGGAAAACAAGGAGCGAAATGAACTCCCAAATCAGGCAAATCCGCAAATTGCGGACAGAACATCATCGAAATTAAACACAGGAATATCTGAGGGAAAAGACACATTATCAGATGGACAAACCCAAACAGGAGCCAAAAGTTCGCTTATTCAACCTACTGATTGGAATGCGGCCACAGAAAGTGATTCCCGAATGAATGCGTATCTGAATGTATTGAAAAAACGTTCCGGCAATCGAACAGAAGATAAGTCCATCAGTAATTCGATAAAAACACAATGGATTTCCCCGAAAGCAGATTCACTTCCGCTTCCGAAACCGACAGAGCTGGTTTTGGGATATGCAACGAATGAATTGAAGCGTGAAACGATCGAATCAAAAATTCCTTCCGGTACACTGGATAGAAATACGTTATGGATGCAGAAATACGACAGTGTCGGTAAGTTCAATGAGTTGTATTGCGGGTATGCACTGGTCATGGACAAGGCAAAATTCGGATTTGTAGATTCTGACGGAAAGGTATTTATTCCATTGATCTACGATCAGATTGTGGTGACAACCAATATCAAGTCCTCCAAACAGAAGAACAAACGTTTGAAGAAAAAAGTATTGTATATCCCGAAACGTTCCGGAAAGGACGTGAAAGATTGTGAGGAAGGAGTCATTAAAGTTTCGATCGAAAGTGCTCCCGAGCCAGAAGGGATGAAGGTGAAATAAGAGTTAGAGTCTTGATAAATTGAAGAAACATTTAGACTAAAGACATAAGACAAGAGACCAAAGACAATTCTGTCTATAGTCTTCTGTCTATGGTCTTGAGTCTTAAAAAAGGCTACCTTTGCACCATGAAAACGAATTCACCGATTAATCCGAAGCTTTTAAGCCGTTTGGCTGAGCTTGGATTTACGAATCCGACCCCAATCCAGGAACATGCCTGGAAACATTTGATCGAAAAACATCAGGACTATGTTGGCCAGGCACATACAGGTTCCGGGAAAACAATTGCTTACGGTGTTCCTCTGCTTCAGCGAATTGACGCAAAGGACAAAGATGTGCAGGCCGTTGTGTTGGTTCCAACGCGTGAATTGGTTGTTCAAACCTCTAAAACCTTGTTCAAACTTTCCAAGAACCTGGATAAATTCTTCATACAGTCCATTGTAAAAGGAGACGATATTGAACAGCAAAAGCGGGACCTTCAGCGTCCTACCCAGGTGTTGGTAGCAACTCCAGGAAGATTGCTTGAATTAATTCGTTTAAAGGCAGTTTCATTACGGCGGGTAAAAACCATTGTTCTGGATGAAGCTGATGAATTGTACGCGAAAGGCTTTATGAAGGAAATCGATAAAATTCTGGGAGAAACCAACGATTTTCATAAAAAATGGCTCTTTTCTGCAACGATTCATGGGGAATTAACCAAGTGGATCAGGCAAACGTTGCACACGGATGCACCAAAAGCCGTGATCGCGACCAAAGAAGTCATGAATCCGCGGATTGAACACCAATACGTAGAGTGCCAGAAAGAAGATAAACCGATGTTGTTATTGGAATTCCTCGGCACGATGAAAAAAGGACGGGGAATTATCTTTTGCAGAACAAAAGGTGATGTGGAGCATGTTGCACGTTTCCTGAGAACGCATGAGAAAAAGGTGACCGAAATTTATGGTGAAATGTTCCCGAAAGAACGTGAAAAAGCCATGCGCATGTTCTCCCAGGAGCATACACAGTATTTGGTGGCTTCCGATATTGCAGCCCGTGGAATGGATTTTCCGGACCTGGCATTTGTGGTTCATTACCAATTACCGGATGATCCGGATTATTATACACACAGAAGCGGGAGAACTGCAAGAGCAGGGAAGCGCGGGATTTCTTTGAGTTTGGTGGAATCTATCGAACGAAAGAAACTGCGTTATATCCAGGATTTATTACATGTGGATTTTATCCAATTGTAAGGTTGGATTTTAAATCCTAGATTTGCAGAGTAGAACAGATGGAAAAATCGCACAAACATGTCAATTGTCAGGACTGCGCCGTAAGGTCGAATAGTCTTTTCGGGCATTTTAGCAATGAAGAGATAGGCGATTTGGACCAGCACAAAAGTTGTTCGTTCTACAAGAAAAATCAAAGCATTTTCATAGAAGGAAGTTTCCCAAGAGGAGTTTATTGCATCAATAGCGGAAAGGCAAAGGTATATGCCCTTGGGGATGAAGGGAAGGAACAGATCGTTCACATTGCAAAATCAGGAGAAGTAATCGGTTTCCGTGCCATGCTGAGTGGAGAGCCCTATAAACTGTCTGCTTCAACGCTGGAAGATTCCAATATCTGTTTCGTTTCAAAGGATGATTTCCTCAATATGCTAGATAACATCCCGAGTCTTCGGAATTCGCTGATCCAGGAATTATCAAAAGAATTGGGGGAACGTGCTATTTTTATTACCAACCTGGCGCAAAAAACAGTTCGTGAGCGATTGGCTTATTCACTCATAATCCTTTCGGATGTTTACGGAGAAGAGCCCATCAACCTTTCACGTGAAGACCTGGCTAATTTCGTTGGAACGGCTACAGAAACGTTAATTCGCCTGCTAAAGGAACTCAAGGAAGAAGGGTTAATAGATACACAAACCCGCAAGATCTTTATTCTCAGAAAAGAGGAATTGCTGCAACTGGCAGGTGGACACCGTTAATAAGTGAGTTTCTGAAGAGACTTTCGCAAATGTCGAATTATTCGGTTTCGATAGTTTTCAACAATTAGAACGGATACATACATAAACTCCTAATTTTAGGAAAAAATTGTATTCAGATGAAAAATGCCCCATATTCGGTAGAGGAACGTTTTGTTCGTTATGTTCAAATTGATACTACTGCAGATCCGAACTCACCTTCTTTTCCTTCCAGTGAAAAACAAAAAGACCTTTCGCATTTATTGGTGAAAGAACTGAAAGCATTAGGGATTGAAGATGCAGAAGCGGATCAGTGGGGATATGTGTACGCAACCATTCCGGCAACTTCGTCAAAAGAAGGAATTCCGACCATTTGTTTCTGTTCGCACATGGATACAGCTCCGGATTGCTCTGGTACCAATGTAAAACCAATCATACACCGA
>CBFGPJ010000471.1:0-3134 GCA_965650615.1 uncultured Fluviicola sp.
TTGAAAGAAAAATTCATCGAGCTTCCTGATTGCAGTAAATTCAGCCTGGTGAGAAGTCAGATGTAATAAATCCAGTACTTCTTTCTTTTCAGCTTCGGTTATTTCCGTAAGGTATCCGTTTTTTAAGGATTTGAAAACTAAATTGTTCCAGGCCACACTATCGTGTCCCCAGCTTACATCCGGAAGATGCAGAGAGTGTTCGCAGATCAGAATAATGGCCAGGAGAACATCGTTCAAATAGCTTGCCGGAAATTCGTCAAAGCTTCTGAATTCAAAACCGCTTTGGTACATTTTTTCCTGGTTGAAATCCAGGCCCACATCCGAAAGTAATTCGTAACCCAATTCCGATTCAATTTGATCCCGCCACCAAATGTTTTCTTCTTTGCTGAACTTTAAAAGTTTTCTGAAATCTGCTACCGGATAAGTCAGGACCTTTCCTTTCGGCATTGCTTTGTTGAACGTTCCAACTCCGGTATAGCGCGACATGGCGTTTCTCATGGAACCACCGGCAAATTGTTCTTTTAATCCGTATTTCGAACTAATGACCTGCATGATATCCGGACTGCCCAGTGTTGCTATGAACAAGGGTTCAAACCATTGCAGCAGGTAGATGGCATTGGAGTGTTTCCGGTCAAACTCCGGATAATCGATGATCCGGCTATTTTCTGTGAGTGTGGGTAATGTAATATGAAAATGGTACGTTCCGTTATTAAACAAGACCAGGTTTTCCTGGTTGGACATAAACATGTTGAGTCCGATGTTATAATCCGGGAAATGTAGTTCACCCTTTAGAACTGCTGATTCATTTAATTTATCAATAAATAATTGTTTGGTAGCTTTTAGCTCTTGACAAGCTTCCGGGATTGTTCTGTTTTCAAAGTATTTGGTTACAAATTCGATCGAATCGCCGTCAAAATTCACGGAGCCCATCGGATTGTTTTTTTGGGTCAGCATACTTTGAATATTGTAAGGCTGTGTTTCAAGAAAGGCCTCCAGGATCGATTTTCCTGAATATTCCGGATTGTCTTCCAATGGAGTGGTGCCGGCTATCGTTTTATGCTGCCAGTTTAAATCTACTTTATCCAGTGAATGACTATTGATTCGCCGACTTACGATATAGTTCTTTGTTTTATCAAAAGCAGTTTCCAATAAAAGCGACAGCATTCCTGCTTTATAACAGGTCCTGTAATCAATGCTATAGCGCTCACAGCCAATTTTTTCTTGTATGAATGCACCAGAAACAATGATTGGTTCTTCGAATTGCATGTAGGTTTCGTTTTCTAATCCAATTCCCCAATACCGTTTTTGTTTCTGATTTTCGTTCATTTATGTAATTGACTTTATGTTGTATGTATAAATTTAGTTTGGAAGCCCTTTGCTTAATCGTGGTAAAAGAACACATGAGAAGAATAGCGTTCGTGGTTCCACCAATCTTTTCGTGCTTTTGCAAAATAGTTGTAATTCAGCTTCCCGGCCTGTGACTGCAAAGGATAGATTACTACACCGTTTTCGCGGTATGCTTTTTTAGCAGCGGTTTCCGGAACGATGGGAACAATGTGTCCCGAAAGGCCAACGATTTTTCGTTTGGCACAAATGATCCCAACGCCACCTTCTTCGTTTACTTTCCGCTGGATTTCGTCCAGGTCCGTCATGCGTTTCCAGCCAAAACTGGCTCCCCATTTTAACAGCCAATCATGAATAGCGCTTGAGTAGATCCGATCAACGGTTTCCTCAAAAACAGGCTCAACTTCTTGTCCGTCGAGTATTTTTTCAATGGATTCTTTCGTCCACCAAACGGTTGGCAGATAAACTTGTGCGAAATAGCAGAAATCATACGAATAGACGTTGCAATACGTATCCTCAACGGTTCGCTGGTAGCGCAGACTGTGCTTCACATCCAATTTGTCAATGAGCTGCCGGATACTCTCCCGTTTCGTTTCAGCATTCGTCAAATCACGGAATGGAACTCCGGAATCACTGATCGGGTGAGCTTTCGCCACCATGGAATCCAAGCGGGAATCCGGGACCACTGATAAATGGGCACTTTTTATTCGCCTGTCCGGTATTGGATTTTCGACCAGTGCTGCTGAATTACTTGCTGCGGTTTCTTGTTTCATTTTGACTGTTTTGAAATGAAGCGTTACGATCCGCCACGGCGGATAGGGTAAAGGTAAGATTTCATCGGGAATTTGTCTTGATACTTGAAAAGTTTAGGCAGGAAAGGGTTGGCTACTCGGGTAACGGAATGTTCATTTCTTATCCAAAGTCAATGACAATGGATTATCGTATAAATAATTTTGTCCCTGGAAATTGTACCAGATGATTTCTTAAAACAATGTAAACTAAAATTAAACATATGAAAATGAATTCAATTAAAACTACCGCACGATTTGCAGGCTTGCTTTATCTGTTCCAGATTCCATTAGGTGTTTTTGGAATCGTGTACGTCCCGAGTCAACTGGTTGACATGGAAAATATACCGGTAACTATTTCCAACATTGCTTCCAATGAGTTTTTATTTCGTTTAAGTATCGTAAGTGCAATACTTTGTGCCTTAGTTACGGTTGCTACTGCGGTTTATATTGCCAGGACCCTGAAACCCGTGAATGGCAGGTATTCCAGATGGATTGTTACTTTCACCTTGATCGCAGCTCCCATTTCACTGCTAAACGAATTGAACAAGGTTGCTGTCCTGTATTTCGTGCACCACTCGGAAAAGTTGGTTTATTCTTCGGGGGCAGAAGTTGAGACACTGGTAAGTCTTTTTCTCAATTTGCACGATTATGGGATCAAAATGATTGATATATTTTTTGGATTGTGGCTCTTGCCAATGGGGTATTTGGTGATTCAATCGAAATACATTCCTAAAATCATTGGTTATTTTTTACTGGTTACCTGCATTGGATACTTAATTGATTTCACTACTTTTTTTCTGTTCCCGACAGTAAAAATTGTAGTTAGTGAGTTTGCCTGGATTGGCGAAGTAATGATGGTCCTATGGCTCTTGATAAAAGGGGTTAATACGACAGCATTTGAGAAATATGGATATGACCAATTGAAGGACTAACTTTCCCGTACCAATCTTTTTTTGATCCTGCTCAACGATCCAGGTGTTACACCCACGTAGCTGGCTA
>CBFGPJ010000472.1:0-3132 GCA_965650615.1 uncultured Fluviicola sp.
TAAATTTGTTCCATGAGCGAACGTATTACTCTTTTCGTTGACGTCATCTTACCCATCCCATTAAGCCAGGAATTTACTTACAGAGTTCCTTTCGAAATGAATGACTTTATTCAGGAGTACCTTCGCGTCATTGTTCCTTTCGGAAAAGGAAAATTATACACCGGGATTATTACAAAAATTCACCGGGAAGCTCCGCGTTTATACCAGGCAAAGTACATTGAGCATATTCTGGACGAAACACCTCTGATTACCAAAAAACAATTTTCGTTCTGGAAATGGATGTCCGAGTATTACATGGCACCAATCGGGGATGTTATGAATGCAGCCCTTCCTGCTAATTTCAAATTGGCAAGCGAAACAAAAATTGTCATACATCCGGATTTTGACGGCGAAAGCTCCCGATTAAGTGATAGAGAATACCTCGTAATTGAAGCACTTCAAATCAAAGAAACACTTGATTTGAAAGAGATTTCGGAGATTATAGGAATCAAAACCATCCAGCCGCTTATCAAGACCTTACTTGAAAAGAACATTGTTCTGACTCTAGAAGAAGTTTCCAATAAATTTTCCCCAAAAACCGGACTCTTTATTGTTCTTCATGAAAATTACCGTTCGGATGCCGTTCTAAACGAATTATTCGAACAACTTGCTCAGAAAAAGACAACACAAAAACAAGAACAGGTTCTTTTAAAAATACTTCAATTAGGTGGGGTCCACGAAGGAGAAGTCACACCGATCCTCCGAAAATCACTGGAAGATCAAGGATGTTCACTATCTGCAATAAATACACTTGAAAAACAAGGAGTTTTGCGCACTGAGCGTCTTGAAATATCCCGGATCAATGCTGCAGACCAAAGTAAATTTGCATTTCCGGATCTCAGTCCGGCCCAATCAAAAGCATTCCAGGAAATCGAAGCTGCTTTCGGGGAAAAAGAGACTGTTTTATTACAAGGAATTACCGGGTCCGGAAAAACAGAGATCTACATTGAATTGATCCGAAAAGTATTGGATCAGGGAAAACAAGTTTTATTTCTTGTTCCTGAAATTGCATTAACAACCCAGCTGATCCAACGCTTGTCGGCATACTTTGGCGAAAAAATAGGTGTCTACCATTCCAAATTCAATTCCAATGAACGGGTAGAGATCTGGAATAAAGTACTTCAAAATGATCCGAAGCAATTCCGATTGGTGGTTGGTGCACGTTCTTCCATATTCCTGCCTTTCCAGGACCTCGGATTGGTAATCGTGGATGAAGAACATGAATCTTCCTATAAACAGCACGATCCGTCCCCACGATACAATGCGCGGGACATGGCCATCGTTTTGGCTTTTTTCTTCAAAACGAAAACATTACTTGGTTCGGCAACCCCTTCAATTGAAAGTTTTCAGAATACACGAGACGGGAAATACGGGCATGTATTATTAACCGAACGGTTTTCCCAGGTTCAGCTCCCTGAGATTTTGTGGGCAGACATGAAAGAAGAACGCAGGCAAAAAAGTTTAAACGGACATTTTTCCAAATTCTTGCTGGACCACATTATCGAAACATTAAACAATCAGGAACAGGTCATCCTTTTCCAGAACAGGAGAGGTTATACTCCTATCTGGACTTGTGAAATCTGTGGTTTCAGCCCGAATTGCATCAATTGCGATACCACTTTAAATTACCATAAGCATTCAAACCTGTTAAAATGCCACCATTGCAGTTATCAAACACATCCGATCGGTACTTGCCCGGCTTGTGGAAGTAACCGCTTGAAAATGCTGGGATTCGGAACAGAAAAAATTGAAGATGATCTTTCCCTGATCCTTCCGGATGTTCGAATCGGGAGAATGGACCTGGATACTACTCGTAACAAAAACAGTCACCTCGAATTGATCCAGGCATTTGAAAAACGTGAGATCGATGTATTAATCGGAACCCAAATGGTCGCAAAAGGACTGGATTTCGATCACGTAGGACTTGTTGGAATCCTGGATGCCGATTTAATGCTCAATAAAACAGATTTCAGAGCATTTGAACGTGCTTTTCAATTAATGACACAGGTTGCAGGGAGATCGGGCAGGAGAAACAAACGCGGTAAAGTAATTATCCAAACAGGAAATCCGGACCATTGGGTGATTCAAAAAGTGATGGAACACGATTACGATTCCTTTGCAATTAACGAGGTAGTTGAGCGCCGTAATTACCATTACCCGCCATTCTATAAATTGATTCGTTTTACACTAAAACACCGCGACCGTGATTTAGTTCAGACAGGTGCACACCATTTCGCAAAATTGCTGAAAGAACAATTCCACGAACGTGTTTTAGGTCCTGAATCCCCGGTTATAGCGAGGATCCAGAACTTTTATTTGAAAGAAATTGTTTTAAAAATTGAGCAGGATGCTCCACAAAAGAAAGTAAAGGAACGCTTACATGAGCTGACGGATCAATTTTTCAGCGTTCCCCATTTCAAACCTATTCGACTGATTGCTGATGTAGATCCCGCTTAACCAAGGTATGATTTAAGCATCCGGCTTCGGGATGTGTGCTTCAGGCGTCGAATCGCTTTTTCTTTTATTTGTCTTACACGCTCTCTTGTCAGATCGAACAAATCTCCGATCTCTTCCAAAGTAAGCGGATGTTTTCCGTTTAATCCGTAATAAAGCCTTACTACGTCCCCTTCTCTTCCTGACAAGGATGAAAGCGAACGCTCAATTTCCTTTCGCAAAGACTCTTTGGTGAGTTCATTCTCCGGGCTTGGAAGTGAATCGTTCGGCAAAACGTCGTACATACTGGATGAGCTTTCATCACCATCTACCAAAGGTGCATCCATTGATAGGTGTCTTGCTGTATTAGCCAGCGACTGACGTACATCTTCCACAGAACATTCCAGGTATTCAGCCAGTTCATCCGCTGAAGGCGGACGCTCATAAAGCTGTTCCAATTCGCTGTAAGCTCTGTTTATTTTATTAATTGTTCCGATTTTGTTTAATGGAAGCCGTACAATACGTGCCTGCTCTGCGAGAGCCTGCAAGATTGATTGACGAATCCACCAAACTGCATAGGAAATAAATTTAAATCCTCTGGTTTCATCAAATCGCTCAGCTGCTTTGATCAAACCTAAATTTCCTTCATTGATTAAATCA
>CBFGPJ010000473.1:0-3130 GCA_965650615.1 uncultured Fluviicola sp.
GTTTCGAAAAACTACTTGTATACTTATCTCTTCCTGACAGAATCGTCAGGATCGGATTTGGCACCTTTTCGCTTTAGAAACGGCAGGTTGCCAAGGTTTCACAGGGCCTGTCCCTCCACCTTTCTTCATAAGTTATCTCAAAGATCTGCTGCAAAGATAACCAGTAGATTTGATTTGAACAAGTAGGGGTGCGATTAATCATGTGCTTACCGTTTTAATCGGTGATTCACTTGCGTTTTATTTCAAAATCCAATTTGGTTTGTTTTGAAAGTCCAATAATAACCACCCCCAATTCGTAATATCATTAAAACATAATATCATGATATCATGTTCTGGAAAGTTTTGCTGTGTAGCTAATGATTACAGGGGAATGGTATCGATGCTAATTGGATTTAACTTCATAGGATTCCAATGGCAGAATCATGAGTCCAAAAATTAGGAATTCAATCCTATTAAAAATTAAATTTCATATTCCGGTCGTCCAGGACTGCAAAAGAAATTTTACCTGTCCATCTCGGCGTAATGTGATTTCCGTCCGAGAATACGCCATACAAACCGATCCGTAACCTTCTTTTCGAAAATTTGAAGTTGCGTTCAATTCCTGCCAGAACCTCGTAGTGTTTCCAATTGTATTGAGCAACATATAAAGCACCACAACCAAAAACCAACCCGATCCCGGTTTTCTTCATAAAAGGGATTTTATTCATGATCGAACCATTGTCGTGATGAATGAAGTGTGCTTCGATGTAATAATCCCTGGAAGGAAGCGAAGAATCCTGGTCCTGGAAGGAATACAAGGGATTGGAGAACCAAAGCGGATCGCTCCGGCGCTGGTACTTGAAGTCGGCGTCTTTCAAACTTTTTGAACTCAGGAATTTTCCTGATTTGAGGTGATAAGAGGATGTTCCGAAAGTTCCCAGCTGAAAGTTTTGGTAAATTCCAAGTAATCCGTATTCATGATCAACGTCACTGCCGAATAGTTTTGGAATCCCACGCTCGTAAGTTGCGTAAACAGTAGGCCATTTGGAACCAAGCACCACTTTGCGATGAGGTTCGCGCATGTATTTTTGTCTGGGTGTATAACTAATGGTTGCTGTACCGATAAAAGCCTGGTAACCCTGAAATGGTTTGAAATCATCATTGGGAATAACGCTGTCCAGGAATCCCATTTTTTTGTAGCCGTGAATGGACCTGCGTTCGGTAAATTCAAAATCAATATCGACGTACAAACCGTTGATGTATTCCTGAGTCTGACCAATGCTGAGCGACGTGGCCTCAATGAAGTTACTTCGTTTATAGATCTGTGTAATCGCATCATAGGACACAACTGCGTCGAAATCATGATCGAACCCACCCCTAAGCCTGGCCTGCCTGAATGGGTCGTAAAGGTAGTTCCCATTAATGTTTCCTTTGATGTCGTGATTGAGGAACCCGTAGGAAATCTCCGTGTTTACATCCAGGGTTCGCTGATCGTCCCACTTTTTAAAGTAACTGAAACCCGGCGCCACGCGTGGTCCGGCCGGGTATAAGGGCCTTGCCATTGCAGCGAGCGAACTGATCGACCATTGTACTTTTTTAGGACGGTTCCGGTGTTCCACTCCAAACCAGAGTACTTTCAGGACAGTGACTTTGTTGAAGACCTTGTCGATGGAGTCCAGGTATTCTTTTCGGTTCAAGGCATCGTGGATACTGTCCCTCACGATAATGAAACGCTGTTCTTCCGCTGTTAATGAAACCGCACGTTGTTCTTTCCAAAAACTGGAATCACGTTCATAAGCTTCTTCTGTTGTAACAGCCAATTCATTATTGAAAAATCTCGGCGGGAAATTCGGTTGGAAGTTATAATTCGAGAATTGCGCAACGGTCTTGCAGGTAGAAGTTTGGTTTTTGTATTTCACTCCATAATCCAAAACCTGTTCTTTTAATACACACATAGAATCTCCCTGCAGGTCAAATTCCTGGTGAATGGAAAAATAATCATACATGAACAGGTTTCCTTTCTCCATGGTCAAATCCAGTTTTTGGACCAGCCAAAGCGAATCGATTACATAGATATACCCGGTCAAAGTAGAAGTGGAACTCATTCGCGGAAGAATCCTGATCTTGTGGATTTTTCTGCCGTTCTCTATATATTGTGCTTCGAGCCGGTAGCGATAAGATAAAATGCCGGGAGTTGAAATTGGGCTCATAACCGGAGTACTGTGCAGGTCCTCCAAATGAAGCAGGTTTTCGAAGAAGTTGAAATTGGATTTGACTGTCGTGGTGTAATAGAGTGTTTTATCTTCCCCACGCAATTCATAGGCATTCCGGATTTCCTTCACTTTATTGGGAGGCGAATAATTGCGGGTAACCTGGATTTCTGCGAAGTTCATATTTCCGGCCAGTTTCGCCATTTTTCTTTTTTCCTCCTCGAAAGGGTCTGCGTCCTGCCGGTCGTTCTTCGAGTCCGACTCTTTTTCTTTTCGTACGATCGATTCGGTAGCTTTGATATACACATCCGTTGAATGCGGATACGCCCAGGGATTGATCTTGTCTCGTTTTTTGACTACTTCGAGCATGATTTCCCTTCCCGGGTTACTGCGCTTGACAGCAACCTCCACATCTTCCAGTTCCTTAATTTTGAGGGGAAAAAGCTGAATGTCTTTTACAGCTCCTTTGTTGGAAATCACCACATAAGTTTCGCGTTCCTGGTAACCGGTAGCATTTACAACCAGAAAGTATTCCCCGTCGAAAAGCTGGAGGGAGTATTTTCCGTTTTCATCCGTTTGGGTTCGCAGGTCTGTATTGTTTTTCACGTATACATTAGCGAACGGAATAGGAAGCTTTTTTTCATCCAGCACCGTCCCGCTCAAATTCCATTGAGAAAAGGAAAATGCAGGGATGCAAATAAAATAAAGTAGGTAAAAAACCTTCAAGAGCTTCATTTAACCTGGAGTATTTGGTGAAACGAAAATAAGGAGATTTGATCGCTAATCAGTTGAAAATCATGTGAAAGCCTGAATTGCAGGTTTGAGCGGTTATTTCTGTTTTTGACTATTTAAAAAAGCCTGGTGCTTTTCCATGCGTTTTCTCATAAATCTTCTCAGGAAATAAGTTCCCAAAGCCATGAATGCAAAAGCATAATAAACCG
>CBFGPJ010000474.1:0-3130 GCA_965650615.1 uncultured Fluviicola sp.
GCTGTTTTGTGTTTTTCGGTGTGCTCGTTTGTTTTACCTGTGCGAGCGAATCAACTGATTTTCTATTGCTTTGACTCGATTCGTTTGGTTGGTAAGCATGCTGATTTGGTGATTTTGCTTCTTCTTTGTATTCATTTTTTGCGATCAGTTTACTCGGAGAATCTACTTTCGGTTTATCAGAATAGTTGAAATAACCAAGACTTAGTGCGCCAATCAAAGTAAAAGGTATCAGGAACCACAGTAAGAAATACTTTCTTCTCTTGGGCTCGCTGTCCAAACGTTTGTTCAAATCATCCAGGAAAGCTTCCGGGATGTCGAATTGACGGTCATTTAATGACTCGAACAATTTGTCGATATGTTCTTTATCATCTTTCATGACTTGATTTCTTGGGTTTGATAAATACTAAGTACGGTTTTTAAACGTTTTCGCGCTTCTTTAATGTGCCATTTGACTGTTTCATAGGAAATCTGGAGTTCATCCATGATTTCTTTAGAGGTGTACCCGTCAATGGCGTAAAGATTGAAAACAAGTTTTGTTGCTGGCGGCAACTGATCGAGCAAAAGTTGTAATTCTTCTGCTTGAAATGTAGCATCGATTTCTGGGTCGTTCTGTAATAAATCGTTCTTATAATCATCGTTGTACGAAAAAAGTTCTTTGTAGCGCTTGTTCTTTCGAAAATCATCAATGATCTCTCTTTTTACAATTTGTTTGGCCCAGGAAAAATAAGCTGTCCCCAATTGAAATTGATCGATCTTTGCTACAATTTTCATAAATGCATTATTTACGATTTCCATTTGCTTTTCCTGATCGTTTGAGTACCGAACAGCGTTTCCCATTAACACTTGAAAAGTGTACCGATATAAATCCAGTATGACCTTTCGATCACCCTTTTTTATAGCATGAATGGAATTGTGATTTAGTTCAAACAAAGGTTTGCAGTATAGTTTCTATCAAAAATGGAATATGCAAAGGATGAGCAATTTGCCCATCCTTCAATTACAAACGAGATTTAATTAAGGAAGGTTGTCAAGGAGTGCTTCCAATTGTGTAAGAGAATACGCATTCAAAGAGCTTACCACCTGTAAATGATTGCTTGTCACGGTTGCCGGAACTACAGCCGCATGAATTTCATTGTTGTCCAAATTGATGATAATAAAATGTACAGCCATTCCTACAGGAAGTTTGTAATAATTTCCTGTTGTGAAGATTCCAGACTCCAGATTGTACACACTTGCCATGGAACTTGAACCGTCAACTGAAACGAACACACGCGTATTTGTCGTTGTAAATCCGGAAGGGATTTGGAGACTCAGTTTAGAAAGCGGTCCAGGGGTGTCCATAAAGTAATCCAGGTTTACCCATCCTGTAGAATCCGGAAATGCGGAGTAAATTCCTTGACTCGGGTTTACAAATCCAGAATCGGCTTGTGTCCATTCCAATTGTTCTCCTTCAATCTGACCGTAAAATAAGTCCATCATATTAGTTGTTCCATTTGGAGCTGGGGCGTCAAGTTGGTAGTACATTCCGGGAACTAAGTTCAATTTTTGCCCGTTTTGCTTTGCTACGATACTGAATTGTCCGCCTGAAATTAATGGACTTACGCCATTCCAGGTTTTACCAACCGTTTGTTTATTCATTAAGATCATGTCTTTTTTACTGAAAATCTCAACCAATTCGATTTGAACACTTCCGGTAACAGGAGTACCGTTAGCTGTTACAAATGAATTTGCATTGAAATGAATCACCGTTCCTTTGTTACCGGTAATGGTTTGAGCTTGTGTGGCATTGATCGTAAATGTCTGCGTCCCGTTGCTTAAATTGTTATTAAAGAAAGCAGCAGCATAGTTTGTCGGATCCGGAGTTGGTTGTGTTTTATCCTTTTTACAGGAAGTTGCAAAGATCAGGATGGCTCCTGCCATAAGTACTGATGAAAAATTGAATAGTTTCATATTGTTTCGATTTAATTATTTTGAACAGGAACGGAATGAGCTTAAGTTGAGGGGGGGGGAAGTCGATTAAATTTTTTTTCAACCGCTCAAACGGTTTATTTGTAACGAAGTCCCATTTCAGGAATTGTTGTTGAGGTTAATCTTGTAACTTCGTCCCACTAAAACTCAAATAAAGGAATGAAACGTTTACTCATTCTTGCTTGTATATTACTCTGCTCCATGGAATTGTTTGCTCAATCTCAATGGATCCGTTTTTCGTTCGTTTCGAAGGATTTTCCCTGTGAAGACGTTCCAAAGGAATTGACAATCTCAACAGTCATATCGGGAAAGGACTCTACGGTTTTTAAGCAACAATTTTCGGAATGTTCCAGATTGATTGAACTGCCGAAATTTTCCGGTGTTTATTCTTTTACGGTTAGAACACAGTTATACCAACCTATTTTATTGAGTTTTGAGATCAAGGAAAATTCGGCAGATACGATCCAATTAGGGGAGTTGACTTTGAAAGAACCGGTTTCGGAGCTGGATGAGGTAACGATCACCGGAATTCAACGGAAATTTATTGAGATTGATGCGGATAAGACCACGCTGACAGTAAAGGATAATCCGGTTTTATCGATCAGCAGTATTTATGATGCGATTTTGAAAGTTCCGGGAATTATGCCATATCCCGGCGGCGGTTTTGCTGTGGGCGGGCAAATGGCATCGGTTTATTTTGAAGGAGTTCCAAGCAGTTTGTCGACGGACGATCTGATGAGTTTACTGAAAAGTTTACCGGCCAGTTCTGTAGAAACTATTGAGATTATTTCGAATCCCGGAGCTTCTTTTGATGCAAATGTCAGCGGAGCGGTCATTAATATTAACAGTATCGGGAAACCTACCAAATGGTTGTCGGGAACTGTAACGCTGAACTATGGCTTGAATCAAAACCAGAAGATTTCTCCGTCCATTGTATTAAGCAGCCGTCAATCTAAATGGAGCTGGCAATTGCAGGCCGGGTATTCCAATAATGAACGCTCCAGCAGAGATACATCGGCCCGTGTTTTTAATTCATTCAGTCCGGAGATCGGTTTGAATTCGGACCGAAAAGAACAAACTCGCAGCAGCTATTATTATTTTAAACCTTCGGTGACACTGAATTTTTCCAGGCGTTCAAGTTTGATCCTGAACTACAATGGTT
>CBFGPJ010000475.1:0-3107 GCA_965650615.1 uncultured Fluviicola sp.
GAATTATATAGAACATCTGATTTTTTAAATGCTTAAATTTAACAGAACCAAATATTATGAAATGGCTGTTTTCGATTTAGACATGATCCAAAAAGTCTACGCTGCATATCCTGAACGCGTAGCTGCTGCAAGAAAGGTTGTTGGTCGCCCCCTGACTTTGACAGAAAAGATATTATACGCCCATCTGTGGGATGGAAATGCGACGGTTGTTCACGAGCGTGGGAAATCCTATGTTGATTTTGCCCCTGACCGTGTAACCATGCAGGACGCAACGGCTCAAATGGCCTTATTGCAGTTCATGCAGGCCGGAAAAAAGAAAGTGGCTGTTCCGTCAACGGTTCACGCAGACCACCTCATCCAGGCAAAAATTGGCGCTTCTGCCGATTTACAACGCTCATTGAATGAAAATAACGAGGTGTTCAACTTCCTGTCGTCTATCTCCAATAAATACGGGATCGGTTTCTGGAAACCCGGAGCCGGGATCATCCACCAGGTCATGCTGGAGAATTATGCTTTCCCGGGAGGAATGATGATCGGAACGGATTCGCATACCGTAAATGGCGGTGGATTGGGAATGATCGCCATTGGTGTCGGTGGTGCCGATGCGGTGGACGTGATGGCTGGAATGCCATGGGAATTGAAATTCCCGAAACTGATCGGTGTGAAACTGACCGGGAAGTTGAGCGGCTGGACCTCTGCAAAAGATGTGATCCTGAAAGTTGCGGATATTCTTACCGTAAAAGGTGGAACCGGTGCCGTTGTTGAATATTTCGGCGACGGAGCGATCTCTTTGTCGTGTACCGGAAAAGGAACGATCTGTAACATGGGTGCGGAAATCGGAGCTACCACTTCCACATTTGGTTACGACGATTCGATGCGCCGTTACTTAAATGCAACCGGAAGGGCAGAAGTAGTTGCTTTGGCGGATCAAATTGCTGAGCATTTAACAGGTGATCCGGAAGTATATGCAAATCCTGCAAATTATTTTGACGAATTGATTGAGATCAACCTGGATACATTGGAGCCGCATATCAACGGGCCGTTTACTCCGGATCGCGGAACGCCGGTTTCAAAAATGAAAGCTGCAGCCATTGAAAACGGATGGCCGCTGAAGGTTGAGTGGGGTCTGATCGGATCCTGTACCAACTCTTCCTACGAAGATATGTCGCGTGCTGCTTCGATCGTGGAGCAAGCCGTGAAACACGGAATTACTCCGAAAGCAGAATTCGGGATCAACCCGGGTTCCGAGCAGGTGCGTTATACCATTGAGCGCGACGGCATCATTGCAACGTTCGAGAAGATGGGAACGAAGATCTTTACCAATGCCTGCGGGCCTTGTATTGGTCAGTGGGATCGTGAAGGAGCAGATAAGCAGGAGAAAAACACGATCGTTCACTCATTCAACCGCAACTTCTCCAAAAGAGCAGACGGTAACCCGAATACACACGCATTCGTAACTTCTCCTGAAATGGTTGCGGCGCTGGCAATCGCCGGTGATTTAGGATTTAATCCTTTAACCGATACCTTGACAAACGACAAAGGTGAGCAGGTGAAATTGCTTCCGCCGCATGGAGATGAACTTCCAACCAAAGGATTTGATGTAGAAGATCCGGGCTACCAGGCACCTGCCGAAGATGGCTCAAATGTGGAAGTAATTGTAAAACCGGAATCCACCCGCTTGCAGCTCCTGGAATCGTTCCCGGCTTGGGACCGGCAAAATATCCTGGGTGCAAAATTGCTGATCAAAGCAAAAGGAAAATGTACCACCGACCACATTTCCATGGCCGGTCCGTGGTTGCGTTACCGTGGTCACCTAGATAATATCTCCAATAACATGCTGATCGGTGCTGAAAATGCATTCAATGGAAAAGCAAACGAGGTGGTGAATCAATTGACAGGTTCAACGGGTGAAGTACCGGCAGTACAACGCGCATACAAAAACGCGGGCATTCCATCAATTGTTGTGGGAGATCACAACTACGGGGAAGGTTCTTCCCGTGAACATGCGGCAATGGAACCGCGTCATTTGGGAGTTCGTGCGGTAATTGTGAAATCGTTTGCGCGTATCCACGAAACCAATCTGAAGAAACAGGGGATGCTGGGATTGACTTTTGCAAATGAAGCAGATTATGACAAGATCAGGGAAGACGATACATTTAACTTCATTGATCTGGTTGATTTTGCCCCGGGAAGACAATTGACCTTGGAAATTGTCCATGCAGACGGTTCGAAAGAAAACATCAAATTGAACCATACTTACAATGAACAACAGATTGATTGGTTTAGAGCAGGATCTGCATTGAACCTCATCAAGTTGCAGAATAACTAATAAGAAAGAATAATGAAGAAATCCCGTTTCGGTTTAGCCGGGACGGGATTTCTTTTTCGGAATACTTATCATTACCGGTTTTAATACCATTAAACGGCGGTGTAAGTCCTAATTATACGACAGGAGAATCTTAATTTGAGTTTTAAATCGTTACTTGTCCTGATAAAAGTTATTAGAACGCGTATTGTTTTATAAGAGATTACCTGATTTGACAGGTAGTAGTAAGAACCGCCGGCTCTTCCCCGGGTTCATAAAATCCATCTTCATAAACCACCTTATTCCCGCTTTTACAATCTGCTTCTGCATCCTCTTTCTTAGCTTTTATCGTTCGGGTATTGGTTGTTGGATAGTTTATAAAAGCGACCTCTTCAGAAGAATTATTGGGACTTTTTGTCGTAACACATTCACAAGTATACTTTTTCTTGCAGGAAACCAGTGTAGAAAAACCTAACAAAGTGATAACTAATATTTTCATAATTCGAATGATCTAAATGGTGAATTCATCTGCTAAGATATTCATATTCCCTGGAAATATGCAAGCATAATGAATACTGTCAGGCGCTCATTGAAACAGACGATTTACGAATTTGGATTCTCAAATCAGGTGGTGGGTAAACTAAAATTTTAATTTCGCTTTCGTTAAAACTAAAACCGTAAATCAACCTCCTTTTGAAAAAAGGGAGGTTTTTTTACTATGAAAAAATAAAAACCAAACGCTACAATTTATGAAGAGAATTTCTACTCTTTCAATTCTCCGCAGCGCTTTTCCAGTTTGTCT
>CBFGPJ010000476.1:0-3087 GCA_965650615.1 uncultured Fluviicola sp.
TTATTACAATGCATTGGAAACAGCTCCGGAAGACAATAAAAATGCATTTTACAGGCTAATTACTGAAACGGTCATTCATGCATTGAAAGAGCACATTGCACTTTGTGGTTAATACAAATAAAAAATCTTGCTTTAGATGGAGCAAGATTTTTTATTTTAATAAGTTCCTATTGATAACATCACCAGGGTACATCCGATTTCAGGATAGATTTTTTCAGCCCTCAGTTTTTCAATGAATCCGGGGTTTTCAGTTCCCGGATTGAAAATAACCCGTTTAGGTTTTAAGGCGATGATCTTATCGATGTATCCTTCCTGGTTTTGTGGTCCCAGGTATAAAGTGACCGTTTCAATATCCCAATTTGGATTCCATTCCGTTTCAATTTCCACATCTCCTACTTTTCCGGCTTTCTGCCCGAAAGCAACTACCGGGTATTTGTGACTTCTTAATGCTTTGATCGCCCTGTTTGCGTAACGATCTTCTTTCGTTGTTGCTCCTATGACCAATGTTTGTTCCATAACTCGTACGAATTTGTATATTGAATTTACGAAATATCCATAAAAAAAGGCGCTCGTTCGGAGCACCTTTATTAAATGTTAACAGATGGGTTATTTTCCATCCAAAATTTGATACAGTTCATTCAAGTTTGGAGAGATAATGACTTCAATACGTCTGTTCTTCGCTTTGTCTTTTTGGTCAACAGGATGGTATTCACCTCTTCCGGCTGCCATCAACTGCATCGGGTTCATTTTACTGTTCCCGATCATAATTTCTACTACCGCTGTTGAACGAAGTACGCTCAATTCCCAGTTGTTTTTCGGGTGCGCGGCACTTGCTAATTTGTCGGTATCTGTATGTCCTTCTACGATGATTTCCAAATCCTTTTCATTCTCCAACACTTTTGCCAGGTCAACCAATGCTTTCTTTCCATCAGGCTCTACCGTAGTGCTTCCTGATGCAAACAGTAATTTGGCTTCCAGGGAAACGTAAATTTTTCCATTCTTCTCAATAACAGTCAGACCTTTATTCTCAAAGCCTTTCAATGCATTGGAAACGCGCGTTTTTAACTGTTTCATCGCATCGTCTTTGCGCTTGATCATTTCTTCCAGTTCGGTTACACGTTCTTCGCGTTCGATGAGAAGTTTTTCTTTGGCAATCAATTCACTCTCCAAGGATTTTAAAGCATCTTCCTTGCGTTGAAGTTCCTGATTTTTAGCATCGATATCTGCCTGGTAATTTGCCGATTCTTTGGCTCCTTTCATACGCATTTGGTCCAGTTTCTGCTCATATGCTTCATTTTGAGCAACCATCAGATCGTATTGTGATTGCAGGAAACGCAGGTTTGAACCCAATTCAAGTGTGTCCTTCTTCAAAGAAATAATGTCTTTGCGGAATTGATCTGCCATGACCTGTAAATCTTTTACCTTTCCTTCGTTTTCAATGCTTGAAGCTTTGTATTTATTCAGCTCTTCACTGCAAACTTTTTCTCTTTCGAGTAATTCATTGTACTTTTTTGCCGGTACGCAGGCAACCAATACACAAGTTAGTGCGATGATAGAAAGTTGTCTTTTCATTCAAAAATACTTTATGCTCAAATTTCGAAAGAAATCAGCCGGGAAAGAGAAGGGAAAAAGATACTTATAAACAGTGAAATGGGAATAGCCCGGCAGCTTAATCAAAATCGGCACAACCGGAAGTACTTTCTACACGTTGTTTACATGGAGAAAAAGAAAGGGTGATTTCATGCGAATGAAACGTGTTCGGTCGCATTTTGGAAAGGATGAAGTCATAGGAATAACCCAGTTTCCATTTTTCTTTGAAGCGGAAACCAACCATGGCTATTAATGCATCAGTATTCCTCAGCCCTAAACCAAGATTGAACTTTCGCTGAAATTCGACCAATGCATGGATTTGCAATTCCATTGGTGTGTTTTTGGTATAAGCCACATACATCCCCGGAAAAAGGTCGACTTTGGGATTGATATAGAATTTATACCCACCGGTCACCATCCAATGCATTTGTGATCCTGCATTTGTGCCGATGACATTCCACTTTTGGGGAATCAGCTCGTACAAGGTAAATCCTGCAAAATAATTTTTCCCGTTCCACCATGCTCCGAAAGTAGCGGTCGGAAGGATTTGAGAAGCGCTTCCGTTAATTGTCGGATCAGGAGTTAAAGGTTTTGCTTCGTTCAGGTCGAAAGAAAGCTGTCTAGCACCGACAGCCAGACCTAATGACAGACGATTGGTCAATGAAAAGTTGAAATGTCCGGCATAAGATAACTGTACGCGGATATCCTGGAATGGTCCGATATTGTCCAGGTAAACCATTCCACCCAAACCGTGTCTTCCGCTCAGGAATTTTCGTCTTTTCGCCTGTAAGGGAGCGTGTACACTTACCCAACCCGTATAAGGAGCCCCATCTACTTTGATCCATTGACCTCTGAACGTAGTTTGTGCTTCCAGACAGGTTTTAATTCCGGTATATGCCGGATTAATAGCGTATTGATGATGAATCCATTGCGACATGTGGCTCACTTGTTGTCCGTAAGAACAAAAAGTCATCAAAACAAGCATGCAGAGGAGTGTCTTTTTCATCAGCGGATTACGGTAATACTTCCTTTGAGCGGTTTGGTGTCGTTATTCTGGCGAAGGTCTAATGAATAGAAATAAACCCCATCCGAAACGGGTTTTCCTTTATTGGTGCCATCCCAGGCCTTGGTTAAACTATAACCTGCAATTTCCGCCATTTTTTGTCCCCAGCGATCATAAATAACGACTTGTGCATCGGGATAAAAACCAATTCCATCAATGACCCATTTATCATTGACCCCATCACCATTTGGAGAGAAACTCCCGGGAATATCCAGGTTGTTTGAAACGAAAACCGTCATTTCATCAGAAAGCGAGCAATTTGCATCAAGAGCAGTCAGGGTATAAACGGTTGTTTCTTCCGGTGTGGCATAAGTGCTAATGGAATATGGAGTATTCAGCGTTTGGGTCGGGCTCCACATAAAATCCGTTCCATTTGAAGTGCCGGTTATTTGAACACTGCTTCCAGCCTGAATCGTATAATCAGGTCCCGCATC
>CBFGPJ010000477.1:0-3064 GCA_965650615.1 uncultured Fluviicola sp.
GCGTATTGTGAAGTTCTTCGGAGGAATGCGCCAGGTCGATCTTGAAACAATTTAATTCATTCTGTTAAGTAAAACGTATGAAATCGATTAATAAAATTATAAGATATACAGCAATTGCTGGAGTAGTGATGAGCTACTCCAGTGTATTCGCTGGGAACGAAGATCGTATCGGGTCTGCAGGTGCTACGGAATTATTGTTGAATCCGTGGGCTAGAAGTACTGGTCTTGGAGATGCAGGTGTGTCCCATGTCAATGGATTGGAGGCTACTTTCACAAATATTGCAGGTCTGGCATTTACAGACAAGACACAGATCAAGTTCAACCGTACAAACTGGCTGGGAAGTGCGGGAATTGCTTTGAACTCGGCGGGAATTGCTCAGCGAATTACGCCTTCAACAGTTATTGCAGTTTCTGTTCAATCCATGAACTTTGGAGATATTGATAAGACAACGGTAGATTTACCTGAGCCGACTCAAGGAACTTTTTCTCCTCGTATGAATGTGTTCAACGTTGGTTTTGCACACAGCTTTTCATCAAGCATTTACGGGGGTGTGAACTTCAAAGTAATTTCTGAAAGTATTTCCAACTTGAAAGCAAACGGTATTGCTTTTGATGCAGGTATCCGTTACGTTACAGGTGAACAAGATCAAATTAAATTTGGTATTGCATTGAAAAACGTAGGTCCCGTAATGAAATACAAAGGAGACGGTATCTCCGATCAGGTAACTTACCTGACAAACGGTAACCTGGCTACTTTGGAACAGCGTTCTGCAACGTTTGAATTACCTTCATTGTTGAACATTGGTGGTTCTTACGACTTCAACTTTAATGAAAAGAATAAGTTGATCGTGGCTGCTGCATTTACTGCAAACTCTTTCCAAAAAGATCAGTACCGTTTAGGTTTGGATTACGGGTTGACAATCAGTAAAGCTGCATTCAATATTCGTGTAGGATACGTTGCTGAAAAAGGTATCTTCAAAACAGAAAACCGCTCGAATGCATTAACTGGTTTTACGGCTGGTTTCTCTGCTGACGCTCTAGTTGGTAAAAAGAAATCTGCTTTAGGATTAGAATATGCAATGAGATTGGCAGGCCAATTTGGAATTATCCATACATTTGGTGCTACAATTAGCTTGAAATAAGTTTAGCGACTTTCCGAAAGGAAAGCTCAATACATTAAGAGTCCGTCATTACGACGGACTTTTTTTTTGACCAATATTTAATAGACAGGAAGTTTATCCTGACAATTCATTCAGCGATTACGACACCAGGATAGCTGAAGAGTACAACTCCATAAAACCTATGGAAAATCCGGGTTTAATTCGGTTTAACTCACCAACCCTTTTTCAGGACTGAACGTTTTAGATTTTATCCAAACAGGAAACTACCGATTCATTATCAGTTTACCGGGGGCTGTAATTCGTAGTAACAAGTTTGATTTCTAAAAAAACAAGTTATGAAACGAAAATTAAACTACTTAGCATTCGTAGTCATGGTATGTTTTGTTGGTCAAGCCAATGCATACAATCATGATCACGAAAAAAGCGGAAAAAAGGGCAGTAAGCCAAAACCCACGGTAATGACAAAGGGGGCAAACTGTGCACCCGCGAACAATCCATTTACGATGGACTTTAATGATGTTAGCTGTAGACTTGAAACGGGAGGGTTATTGTTCTACGACCGGTCAAACAATCTGGGAACATATACGGTTCCCAAAAAGAAAGGAAATGAAACAGTTGTAACGACCATTTATGCAGGAGCATTGTGGATGGGAGGTGTAGATACAAACGGTTTGTTAAAGATCGCAGCGGTTAAATTCCGTCAGGGAAATGACTTTTGGCCGGGACCGCTGAGTGTGGATTTGGGTTCAGGAAATTTTGATCCTTCGGTTCCGCAAGGTGATAATGTAAGTCGTGACCATAATTTGGGAACGATTGATCCGGATCAATGCCTGATGTATGATAAAATTTTTACGATTACTAAGGCAGGGGTTATCCAGTTCATTACCTATAATGAATGTACTACAGGTGATTGTCCTGTACCATCTAATGAAACCATTGCACAGATCAATGCATGGCCGGGTAACGGAGATATCGGTCGCGGCCAAGATCAGTTCCTGGCACCCTTCCACGATGAGGGCAACGATACGTTCTACGAACCGGAAGAAGGAGATTATCCGTGGTATGATGACATCTTAGGACGAAATGACGTTCAATGTGGTGCAGACAGACGTGTCACATTATTTGGAGACATTACCCACTGGTGGGTATTTAACGATAGGGGAAATCTCCATACGGAATCACAAGGTGAACCGATCGGAATGGAAATCCATGCACAGGCATTTGCTTTTGCAACGGATGACGAGATCAACAAAATGACTTTCTATAACTACGAGTTGATTAACCGTGGTACTCAGACTTTGTACAATACCTATTTCTCTCAATACATTGATGCGGATTTAGGTAACTATGCTGATGACTATGCAGGTTGTGACGTTACACGTGGATTGAGTTACATGTATAACGGTGACTTGAACGATGAACCAAATGCAGGACGCCCGGGATTCGGGGCTAATCCACCGGCAATCGGAGTTGACTTCTTCGAAGGGCCTTATCAGGATGCCGATGGGATAAGTAATCCAGGGCCGGTTTTTGACTCTGTTACAAAACAATGGAATATTCCAACCGTTGCAGATGCAATTGCTAATAAAGGAATTGTTTACAAAGGTTTGGGTATCGGATATGGGGACACCATTCCTGATAATGAACGTTATGGGATGCGTAACTTTACGATCTATACAGGAGAAAATGCACCAACCGGGCAAGCGGATCCGGAATCTTCCGGTCAATTCTATAACTATATGCAGGGATTGTGGCAGTTTGGAGATCAATTGTACTATGGAGGAACAGGATTTCCAGGAGCTCCATGTGTAACAAATATCCCAACCAATTACATGTTCCCGGCAGATTCAGATACATTGGACTGGGGTACGGAAGGTGTTGATCCGGGGTTTGACTGGTCGGAATTTGAGCCATGTGGAACAGGATCCACATCAAATCCATCC
>CBFGPJ010000478.1:0-3063 GCA_965650615.1 uncultured Fluviicola sp.
CCGGGATACGACGGATCAATTCCTGGTATTCAGCGATCTTTTCACCTGAAACGATCTGTTTCAATTGAATTTTGGTATCTGAAGTGGTGCTTTTTACAATTGCAAGCTCTTCAACAAATGTTGGATAATCTACCCAGATATTGAACATGAAGCGGTCCAACTGAGCTTCAGGTAAGGGATAAGTTCCTTCCTGTTCGATTGGGTTTTGAGTTGCCAAAACGAAGAAGGGGTGAGGGAGCGTATATGTCGTTCCCGCTGCTGTCACTCTTCTTTCCTGCATGGCTTCCAATAATGCAGATTGCGTTTTTGGAGGCGTACGGTTGATCTCATCCGCTAAAATAATGTTGTTGAACAATGGTCCTTTGATAAACTTAAAATGACGGCTTTCATCCAGGATTTCAGAACCAACAATGTCCGAAGGCATCAGATCGGGAGTAAACTGAACGCGATTAAAGGATAATCCCAATGTATCTGCAATGGTATTTACCAAAAGGGTTTTTGCCAATCCCGGAACTCCCACAAGCAAACAGTGTCCACGCGAGAAAATAGAGATCAGAACCTGATCAACTACTTCTTCCTGACCAACAATTACCTGGTGAATTTCGTTTTTAAGCGCTTTATAGTCTTTTACTAGTTGTTCAATAGCAGCAACGTCTGACATAGTTTTATCGTTTTTCTTTAAGGTGCTTTAGGTATCCACTCATTTTCGAATTTGCAATCTTTGAAAGAATCATCGATCCGAATGTATGCGGTTGAAATTTTGGTCTTAGTCCAGTTGGCAATTGTCTTTTGTTTCTTTTGTTCCAATGCCATCATACGGAAGAGGTTGTAATCATCTTTCAGGTTCCCAACATGAGGTTTTGTTCTTTCTGCAACGCGAACAATTCGGATAGCCTCCTTACGCTCATTAAAATCGTAATAAAGCAATGGCGCAGTGATTTGGTTCAATTCCAATCCATCTGTCAACTGGAACATCATTGGGTCTACCTGGTTCACCTGTTCAACGCTCCATTTTATTTCCCCTGTGATTGGATTCGTAATATATCCTTTATTCTCTTTTGTATTGACATCGTTGGAATAAATCCTTACAGCTTCTTCCCACGTAATTTTGTTTTGTTTCAAGTCCTCGTAGCAACGTTCCATTCGTTTACTGGAAGCATCCAAACTGTCCAGACTGAATTTTGGTGCGATCAGGACATGATTTACGATGTAATCGTCTCCTTTTCGTTCGATCAGCTGCATGAAGTGGTATCCGAACTCTGTTTCGAATACTTCACTGATTTCACCTACTTTTAAACTGTAAGCCGTTGCTTCAAACGGACGGACCATTGCTCCCCGTGTAGCTTCAATTCTTCCGCATGCTTTTGCACTTCCCGGATCTTCGGAATAGAAAGAGGCAGCAGAGCAAAATGTCATTTTTCCCGCAGCAACCTGTTTTCTCAAATCGGAAATTTGTTTAAATGCAAGGTCTTTATCTGCCTTGGTGATCTTTGGGAAAATAGCTATTTGCTGAAAAGAAAGTTGGGAATTGATATACGGTAAACTGTCTTTCGGAATTGAATTGAAGAAATTCTCAACATCTAAAGGGGAAACATCAATTGCGGCGGTAATTCCACGTTCAACTTCCTGCCCCTGTAATCGTTTCTTAATGGTAGCTCTGAATTCCTCCTTGATCTGAAGTTTTGTTTTCCCGTAAAAAGATTCAATGGTAATCGGGTTTCCTTTTTCATCTTTTACATTCTTCATTTGGCTTTCGATCAAACGAAGTCTGTTTTCCATTTCGGCGTCTACCTGTTCATCACTGATCTGGATTGAATCCAATTCAGCCTGGTTAACCAGCAGGAAGTTATAAAGCATCTGCTCCAGGATCACACATTCATTGATGTCTTCGGCCACTACACCGTTTTGTTTCATGGATTGTTTTTGACCCTCTATTTCGGAATAAAGCACAATGTTATCACCCACCTGGGCAACTACTTTATCGATTAGTTTGGGCTGGGCAAAAGACCTGGTGAATGCCAATAGGAAGAGTAAACTTAGGAATATGCTGTATTTCATGTTCTTTTTATCAAGCAAATGAGCTGCTAATTTCGTGTTCTTTTTTGAGATTCAATCAATAACGCGTAGCAAATTACATTATTTTAAGAATTAACTGTTTTTTGCAAAAAGAAAAACCGGCATTGCCGGCTTTCTTTCTTATTTTCCTAAACTGTAAAGTACTTGCTCGTGAATGACGATCGGATGCTTTTTAGCGATTTCTGTTAACCATTCTTTTTCAAGGTAGGTTTGATAATCAGAAGTTGCAGCTCCTTTTGCTTCGGTCATTGTTTTCTTAGCTGGTTCCAGGATCTCGTCTACTTTAACGATGTAATATTTACCATCTACAACATAAGCAGGATTTACTCCTTTCTTCAGATCATGTCCTTTCAAGTAGGGAGTAGATTCTACTTCGAATTTACCTGTTCTCACACGCAGGTTTAATTCCGAATCCTTGTTGATTGCGTTGATCACCGTACGGGAAGAAATCGTATCGCTTTTCAGCATTGCAGCAACTTTTTTGGAAACAGCTTCATTGGAGCATTCATATACGTATGCATTGTATCTTTTTCCCCATGAATAATTCGCATTGTGACTTTCAAAGAATGATTTTAAACCGGAAGTATCCTTGATTGCTTTATTCCATACTTTATCAGACATGATCTCATATAATAAGATACCGTCGTGATACTCCTGCATTAATGCTTTGAAATCAGGGTATTTTGAGTCCAGCTTACTTTCTTCGTATGCAAGGATTTCGCTGTTTTGCCAGGAAGCGTACTGTTTTTTAACCAATGCAGCTGCTTCCATACTTTTGTAGGTTCTGTAATTTTTCTGAAGGTAAGCAGCAAAATCTTTCTGTGTAAATTCTTTTTTGTCCAGGGTAAACATAGCTGTATTTGATTTCAAACCGTCAGCTGTCCACGTTCCTTTGAAATAGTTCGTATCAATATTTTGTACAAACCACTTGCTCGTTTTACTGTAATTGTCCTTGAACGCATACGTTTTCTTCAACTTCTGGATAAA
>CBFGPJ010000479.1:0-3028 GCA_965650615.1 uncultured Fluviicola sp.
CTGTGTGTATTGTGAGCCGAAATCAAGTATAAGGATCATTTATTGCATGCGCAAATATAAAGCATATTCGCGACATGTAATACCGACATTTTGAAATTGTTTCCAACAAAGCAACTGACAATTAAGCTCCATTCAAGACAATCTGTCAGTTTGAAAACTTTTGGAATAATTTATGACAGAGAGCAGGCATTAATCAAAGAAGCATCGGGAATTTCACTATTTTTGACTTCTATTTATAAGAAACACCATGTTAGGAGGAATTTTAAAAAAGATCTTAGGCGATAAGTCAGCTACTGACCAAAAAAAATACCAACCTGTTATTCAGCAAGTTGGTGATATATTCAATACGTTACAAAACGAGTCTGACGACGCTTTACGTGGTAGAACAATCAAGTTCAAACAAAAAGTTCAGGATGCTATTGCAAGTTTGGAAGCAGAAATTGCTGACTTAACTCAAAAAGCGAATGATATAAATATGCCGCTTCATCAAAAAGAAGCAATCTATGAAAACATCGATGCAAAGGAAAAGGAAGTCAATGTAATCATTGAAAAGACCCTGGAAGAAATTCTTCCTGAAGCATTTGCTGTGGTAAAAGAAACCGCAAGACGCTGGGCGGTTAACGGTCAATTGACTGTTACGGCAACAGAACTGGACAGAGAGCTTGCAACCAGAAAAGACGGAATTACAATCGAAGGAGATAAAGCAATCTGGAGCAACAAATGGACTGCTGCCGGAGCTGCTGTTGAATGGGTAATGGTCCACTACGATGTCCAATTAATGGGTGGAGCTGTATTACACAGAGGAAATATTGCCGAGATGCAAACGGGTGAAGGTAAAACATTGGTAGCAACGCTTCCTGTTTATTTAAATGCCTTATCCGGAAAAGGAGTTCACGTAGTGACCGTGAATGATTACCTGGCAAAACGTGACTCCGAATGGATGGGACCTTTGTACCAATTCCATGGTTTAACAGTAGACTGTATTGACAAACACCAGCCAAACTCCGAATCCCGAAGAGAGGCTTACATGGCAGATATTACCTTCGGAACAAACAATGAATTCGGTTTCGATTACCTGCGTGATAACATGGCCAGTGCTGTGGAAGATCTTGTACAAAGAAAACACCACTTCGCAATTGTCGATGAGGTCGATTCGGTATTAATTGACGATGCACGTACACCATTGATCATTTCCGGTCCTACTCCAAAAGGAGACCAGCATGAATTCTATGAATTAAAACCGCGTGTTGAGTTGATCGTGGAAGCTCAGCGTAAATATGTAAACCAGGCTTTGGCAGATGCCAAAAGATTGTTGACCGTAATCAACGGAGGAACCGTTGAAGGAATGGACCAGAAAACTGCTTTGGAACAAGGTGGAATTGCACTTCTTCGTGCTCACAGAGGTTTACCTAAAAATAAAGCATTGCATAAATTCCTTTCGGAACCGGGTATTAAATCTCACTTGCAGAAAGTAGAGAACCAATACATGGCTGAGCAGGGAAGACAAATGAAGAAAATCGACGTGGAGCTATTCTTCGTGATCGATGAAAAACAAAATACCGTTGAATTAACGGAAAAAGGAATTGACCTGATCTCGGGAAATGAAGACCGTAACTTCTTTGTGATGCCGGATATTTCATCTGAGATCGCTCAATTGCAAAAACAAAACCTTCCGAAAGAAGAGTTCAGTGACAAAAAAGAAGTCCTGATCCGTGACTATACAGTAAAATCAGAGCGTATTCACTCCGTTTCACAGTTATTGAAAGCATATGCCCTTTTCGAAAAAGAAGTGGAATATGTGATTATGGACGGAAAGATCAAGATCGTTGACGAATCTACAGGTCGTATCATGGAAGGCCGTCGTTATTCAGATGGATTGCACCAGGCGATCGAAGCGAAAGAAAATGTTACGGTTGAAGCGGCAACACAAACCTACGCAACGGTTACCCTTCAGAATTACTTCCGTATGTACCACAAATTGGCGGGTATGACAGGTACGGCTGAAACCGAAGCAAAAGAATTTTGGGACATTTACAAATTGGATGTGGTAGTAATTCCTACCAACCGTCCGATTTCCCGTAAAGATGATAACGATCTGGTATTCAAAACTGCACGTGAAAAATATGCAGCAGTTATCGAAGAAGTAAACAAATTGGTCCAGGCAGGAAGACCGGTATTGGTTGGTACAACAACTGTCGAGATTTCCGAGTTATTGAGCCGTATGTTGAAAATGCGTAATATTCCGCACCAGGTTTTGAATGCGAAGTATCACCAAAAAGAAGCTGAGATCGTAGCGGAAGCAGGTAAAGCAGGAGCTGTGACCATTGCAACTAACATGGCGGGTCGTGGTACCGATATCAAATTAGGAGAAGGTGTTAAAGAAGCTGGTGGTTTGGCGATCATCGGTACAGAAAGACACGATTCACGTCGTGTTGACAGACAGTTACGTGGTCGTTCCGGACGTCAGGGAGATCCGGGTTCATCTACTTTCTTCGTTTCATTGGAAGATGATTTGATGCGTAAATTCGGTTCCGAGCGTATTGCAAAAATCATGGACCGCCTTGGTTTGAAAGAAGGCGAAGTGATTCAGCACAGCATGGTTTCAAGATCCATCGAACGTGCTCAGAAAAAAGTAGAAGAGAACAACTTCGGGATTCGTAAACGTTTGTTGGAATACGATGATGTAATGAACGCACAACGTAAAGCCATTTACAAAAAACGTCGCAATGCGTTATTCGGAGATCGTTTGAGTGTGGACGTATCCAATATGTTCTATGATGTTATTGAAGGATTGGTTACGGCTCACCAGGGAGGTTCTTTCGAAGCATTTAATGTCGATATGATCCGTATTATCGGTATCGATTCACCGGTTTCCGAGGAACAATTCAAATCAGCAAAATACGATGACCTTGTAAACGACCTGTACGATGGCGTAATGGAACATTACAACAGAAAGAACAATCGTTTGGCTGAGATTTCCATGCCTCAGATCAAACATGTCTATGAAACAATGTCTCAATACCAGAAT
>CBFGPJ010000480.1:0-3022 GCA_965650615.1 uncultured Fluviicola sp.
TTTCGTTTCTTCTTCTTCAAATCATAAATATCCGTCCTTCTGTCCTTCAGGTTCCTGACAGAACCAAACTGGTTTAATTCCCGCAAAAGTGTAATATCGACATCTGCGATCAGGATCATTTCCGTATTGGGAGTGGCTTCTGCTTTGATCCCGTTTGACGGAAAGGCAAAATCGCAGGGAGTAAAAACGATCGACTGCGAATACTGGATATCCATGTTGTGCACGTTTGGCAAGTTTCCGACACTTCCTGCAATTGCTACATAACACTCGTTTTCAATGGCCCGTGCCTGTGCGCAGTTCCGTACACGTGAATACCCGTTTTGGGTATCCGTCAGGAAAGGAACAAAGAGAATATCCATTCCTTCACCGGCGAGTAAACGGCTTAATTCCGGGAACTCCACATCATAACAGATCAGGATCCCGATTTTTCCGCAATCCGTATCAAAGACCTGCAGGTGATTTCCGCCTTCCATTCCCCAAATTTTAGCTTCATCGGGCGTTACGTGGATCTTTTCGAAGCTTTCAATGCGCCCGTCGCGGTGACACAGGTACCCGACATTATACAATCGGTCGTTCTGGATTTCGGGCATACTTCCCGTTATGATATTGATATTGTAACTGATCGCCAGTTTGGAAAATTGCTGCGCCACCTCGTGTGTATATTTCGCTAATTCACGAATGGCCTGCGGTTCCGATAAATGGTTGTTTTCGGCCATTAAAGGAGCATTAAAAAATTCCGGGAACAGGGCAAAATCCGAGCGGTATCCGGAAACAGCATCCACAAAATACTCTGCCTGTTGCATCAGATCGTCCAGGTTGGAGTAGGGACGCATTTGCCACTGGATCAATCCCAGGCGTACAACCGTTTTGATCGCACTTGGCGCTTCGCTTTTTACTTCGTAATATAAATTATCCCATTCCAGCAAAACAGCGTAATCTTTTGAGAGCGAATCACCTTCCAGGTAATTTTTCAGGATTTTGGAAGGGTGAAAATCATTCGATAACTGGAAATCAAGTACCGGATCGTGAATTTCCTTGCGTTTTACCTTTTCAATGTACTCTTTCGGCGACATTTCTTTCGCATAATGATGATAATTCGGGATCCGTCCGCCGAAAGCAATGCCTTTGAGATTCTTTTTCTCGCACAATTCCTTGCGGTAATCATACAATCGTCGTCCTAAACGCAAACCGCGAAATTCCCTTTTGATAAATACATCGATCCCATAGAGGACATTCCCGGTGGGGCGGTGTGTTTTGAACGTGTAATTCCCGGTAATCTGCTTGTAAGTATGTAAATGCTCATATTTCGAAGAATCCACGATGATGGAAAGTGCCACCCCGGCAATCTGGCCATTCACTTTAATGGCAACCTGTCCTTCCGGAAATTGATTGATGAGCGTTTCCACCTGTTTTCGCGTCCAATATGGATTCGCCAAACCCGCGTAAGACTCCACCATAGCCTCCTTCAGCGCTTCGTAGTCGTCAATACTCAGATAAGTCAGTTCAATGTTGTCAACAACGTCCATGCGATTGATTTTCATAAAAGATACCTAAAAATCAAATGTACCGGTCGAATGTTGGGTGAGAATTAAGGAAATTTTAGAGAATTGCGAATTGCGTCCGTCAGCTGACGGAGCGAATTACGAATTACGAATTTTTAGGATTATCCTTCAAACTGCTTTGGCGAAGACGGATTCAAAACGGCTCTTACGTTGATCAGATGAGGGGGATCATGAAAAGTAGGTGGAAATTACTTCTCACTAATGTGTATTTTTAATGATGTAAGTAACCAAAATCACTTCATTTTTCCATCCTCTGACCATCAAGTATGGATCAAGTATGGATAGAGCATAGGTAAAGCAGGGATAGAGTATGGAAATGTTATAGAATTAACACGCATTTTTGCTGGGGTTTCATATGGTTTTGGGTGAAAATTAGCGCTCAATCGAAGTCCAAAACTCCCTGTCTGGTGAATTCTCAAATATGTAAATAAGGTGATTCTGAGCTCCAGTTCTGAATAATTTGCAATTCGTATCCCGATAGCTATCGGGAGTTGGCTCCACCTTTTTTGGCAATGAAAAAAGTTGGAATAGATCAATTTGCGACATTCGTAATTAATTTTGTTTACCTTTTCACTTTCCCGACATTCTCTTGAAAATACCTCCATGATTGGACCCGCAACAATGCAGCAAGAACTCAAACAACTCTATCGGAAATGGCCGGATATCCGTCGTTATCTGAAGACTTTGGGCTGCGATCAGGTGAGTGCCGAGGATATTTTCCAGGAAGCTTTGCTGATTTACGTCCGGAAACGGGAGTCTTCGGAATTCGAACTGACCGTTGAACCTTTTTTCTACGTGCGGAACACCTGCAAATTATTGTGGTACAACCAGGCACGTAAGGAACAAAAACAGTTTTCAACCGAGTTACATGAAAACATCGAGGCAACAGAAGATCAGTGGTTTGAAAAAGAAATGAAAATCCGGGAAGTGGAATCAACCCTTGGGAAATTAGGTGCTCAATGCCAGGAATTGCTGCAATTGTTTTACGGCTTGGGATGGAATATGGTAGATATTGCAAAGAAAATAGGCTTACGCAACGACAAAGTAGCGAAAGCACAAAAATACCGCTGCCTGCAAAAAGCAAAAGAATTGATCCGGGAACGGGAAGAAATGGTTGAACCGATTAAAGCTTAAGACATGGAAACAAATTGGAATCAACTCATAGAACGTTACCTGCAAAACGAACTTTCGGAAGAGGGAAGAAATGCTTTTGAACAGGAATTGCAGATCAATCCCGAACTCAGAGAAGAACTGGAAATGCATCAGCTCATTCAATCGGCGGCAAAGCGTGCCTCCCAGCGAAACATGATCCGGCAGACGGGGAAATTGTATCAGAGAAACCTGCGCATCAAACAATTCACAGTCGGAATTGTTGTCGCTGTAACAACAACTATCGGCGTTATTTACTGGGTCAATCATGCGAATAAACAGGAAAACAAGGCGCGAAATGAACTCCCAAA
>CBFGPJ010000481.1:0-3019 GCA_965650615.1 uncultured Fluviicola sp.
AAAGAAGGAACTTACAACGACCGGGTCCAGGAAAATTTGGAAGACCTAGAGAAACGGAATCAAAAGCAGCTGGATAAGTTGTTGGATATGCTCCGAAACAATCCGGATGAAGCACTGAAATACGCCATTCCTTTGGATGAAACAGGAAGTTCCCGTGGGCAAAGCAACGGAAGACTGGAACTTTCAAAGAATTGGTCGGTTTTTTCCATTTTTGCAGACAGGCAAGTGTCAAATAACCGAAGCGGTGGGGCGGTTGATATCGGAGATTATTATGGATCGTTGAAGGAACAATACCGGAAAGCGGCAACAGAATTAATTGAACAGAAAAACTACGAGAAAGCAGCGTTTGTTTACATGAAGCTACTGAAAGATGATCGCTCTGCTGCGGATACACTGGCAAAAGGAGAATTGTACCAGGATGCTGCGTCTATTTATTTGAAACTTTTGAATGACAAACCAAAGGCCGCGGATTGTTTTGTAAAGGGAAACCTGATTTCCAATGCGATTGATTTGTACAAAGAACTCAAAGACCATGAGAAAGTGGGCGACATGTACACGATCCTTCATCGCAAAAAAGAGGCAGATGTTTATTATGAACAAGTAGCCGCGCACCATCAGGAAACGAACCAGTACATCAAAGCTTCATTGATTTATAAGAACAAAATGCATCTGAACGCTTCTGCCCAGGAAACTTTGATGAAAGGCTGGAGAGCAGATCATGACTCGGTGAATTGTCTGAAGATGTATTTATCTGATTTTGAAAGTACCACTGATTTGAAAAAAGAATTGGATCGACTGTATAGGGAAGATGTGAATGAATCAAACCAAGAAAAGTTTCTGTCCGTTTTAAAGAATGATTATTACCAGCAAGGTGAATTGCAAGAACCGGTTCGTGAAATGGCTTATGAAATCATTGCGGCGAGAGTCAACGATAATCCTGAAATAGTGAAAGAATTGCGGTACTTTAACCCGGAAAATAAAGGGTTGATCAAAGATGCACTTCACTACTCAATTGGAAGATCCGGAAGAAAATAAGGATTCTTCTTTTGTTCAAATATGCTTCAAGTCCTTCGAAATAGTTCGAAACATCTGACATTAGGATTACAAAAATGCGAAAGCCTTATCCCATGCGGAGTAAGGCTTATTTAATTATTAGAACCCAATGAGACGATTTCTTTATTTTCTCAAAAAATTCCGAGTACTTGCGTGCTAATTCAAAGATTCGAACTTTTCAACTTACATTCTATTGTGCTGCGATTTACTAAATCTTATGAATTTGCACGTTTTATTCGAAAAAGTTTAAATACAGAATGTTGTGTATCGACGCAAAGTATCTTTCCATCCAATTCGCTGATTTGACCAATAACGATCTTTATTGCTTCACATGCTTGAAGGCTCCCGAGAATACCACAAGTCGTATTAACAATTCCTGCAATGGAACAATTATCAGTTTCTTGCAATTGTTCCATTGAAAACAAATCACCCAGCTCAATATTATTCTGATGGTGCAGGACTGTTAAGTATCCTTGCCAATCACGAACTGCTGCATACACTAAAGGTTTACGCCGAATCTTACAAAGTTGATCTGTCAATAAACGGGTTTCAGCATTGTCAGAACAATCACAAATAATGGTGTATTGATTAAAAAGCTCTTCAGCGTTAATCCGATCAAGAAAAAAAGGAAATGTTGAGATTTCTGATTGTGGGTTTAACTCCGATAATCGCTTTTTTAAGACTTGAACCTTTAATTCACCGATTTCGGTTGAACGATACATGAATTGACGATGCAGATTTGATTCTGATATAGTATCTCCATCCACAATTCCGATTTTTCCCACACCAGCTGTGGCAAGATATGTTGCAACGGGAGTTCCAAGTCCACCTGCACCGATGATTAAGACTTTTGCGGATTCAAGTGCTTCTTGTCCGGATTTTCCGATTTCAGGAACCATTTGTTGGGGAGTATATCGGGATCTCACTTTCTGTTAATTTGGGATGTAATCGTGCTATCGGTTATTTTGTTGTCTTCGGCCAATAAGAATGCTTTTGATAAAATAATAGAGAGTCCGCTATCACCTTCAAAAGGAAGAAATACACCTTCTGCATGATTTTTCTGACTCCTGTCCGGAACAATACAAAGGTATTGATCGTTGGGCTCCATCAAAATATTGGTACTTCCGATGTGTATTTTATAGGTTCTCATAGTTCCCTTTACAACAAGAAATTTATCCCGGATCTCAGCGACTTTAGAAATTTTCAGACGTGGTAACAATCCGGTGAGAATCTCTTTTCTGTTTTTGGCGATTTCCGAAAGTTCACCAAAAGCATATCCTTGCCAGTAGTCCCGATACGCAGGAATTCCTCCCGAATCCTGCCATGTAGGATCATTTCCAACACTTGCCACACCAACAAATAAGTCGACATCCCGAAAAACTTCAGAAAACACAAGAGGAGGGACGTCGATCAGATCAACTGTTTCATTGGTTTCCAGGTTCACAAAACGAATTTGATCTGTTGTAATATAATTCCAAATTCCAGTATCATTCCAGCCATCATCAACATTTAGTTCATTGACCCAATACTCTGCCCGAAGTTTGTATTCGGGTAAAATGACAGATGCCAAATCATTGTTGATCCCATTATCAAAAGCGCCCAATAAAGAATACTTCCAGCCTCTGGTTTTTGCCAATACATTGAATTGATGTTGTTTCAAAACATGAGCTGCCATTCTATTGCTATAGGATTTCGTGTTCAATTCTGCATCCGTTAACAGATAGACTTCTCGGAATGCCTGTTTAATGGGTTGGCTGATCTTTTCTGCAATAAGGAACTCTCTCCATGCTTTGATTTCTGCAATCGTTTGTAAAGCAGGATGCCATAGAGATACATGCGTGTAATCCGAAAGAGTTAATTCAATACCTAGATTATTGACCCATTTTCCGTTGCACCTGCATAACGTCAATGGTATCGCGGTCGGCGCGCAGGAGGCGGGATTGCTGCCGCTCTCGCAGCATGCGCT
>CBFGPJ010000482.1:0-3001 GCA_965650615.1 uncultured Fluviicola sp.
ATGGTTTGAGTTGAAAAAAAATCATTTATCGAAGCTCGTATTCAGTTTCCCCCTTTGGAGGGGGACGAAGGGGGAGGAAAGATGAAAATCAATTGGGAACGGTCTTTTTTCAATTACATAAAACAAAAAAATCCCCCCGGTGTAACCGAGAGGATTTCAGTATTTATTCTTTCAGAAATTACTTCTTAAAATAAGCTTTCGCCTGTGCATCGTTCGGATCTAATTCCAACACTTTGTTCCACATTGCATCTGCTTTTGCTTTGTCTTTCATCGGAGAGTTTACGTAGTAATCACCCAAATATTTGGAAGCTTCAATAATGTACGCTTTGTAAGAACCTGAAGCGATGTCTTCCGGAGTCAAAGCAGCCAGGAAGCTTTCGTATTGCGGTTGTGCCAGATACGTTTTAGCCTTCGGGTTTGCATCCATTTGAACACGCGCTCTTGCTTGCCAGAAATGTCCGCCTGGGAATGTGGGGCTCATCGCTACCAAACGTCCGAAAATAGAATCTGCCATTTTGTAATCCTTCGGTCCGAAGTAGTAAGCTCTACCGAAATCGTAATATTCGATAGCCTGCATTTTGGAAGGATATTGGTTCATTTTTTGAGTATATACCTCGATCAATTTCGGATAATTTTTCTTTTCTGCATACAATTTTGCGATATCCGAAAGATATTCTGCCGCTTTTGCAGTATCGATAGAAGCTGCCAGGTAATATTGTTCGATCGTTTTGTCTTCCAGCCCCAATTTATCGTAGATTAAACCACGGTATTTATAATCAGTAGAAATAATTTTGTCTTTAGTAACAATTTTAAGGAAGTTGTCGCTTTCTTTTAAAGCTTCTGCATAACGCAAGCTGTCTGCTGCTTCGTTACATTCATATAATGAATAGTACAAAATACGTTTCGTATACAAATTCACAAAACCGTTCTTTTCAACCTGCTGAATTTGGGTTAATGCGTTGCAGTATTGCTTCGCTCCGAATAGGGAGCTTGCATAACGGTAACGCGCTTCGTCCGTATCATTTAGTTTTAAATACTTTTCCCATGATTCGATAGCGGCAGCATACTGATCGAAAAGAATATTCAATTCGGCATTTTGTCTGTATGCAGGTGCATAGTTCGGATCCGCAGCTTGCGCCTTTTTGTATTCTTCGTTTGCCAACTTGTAGTTTTGAACGCGTTGGTAAATTTGAGCTTTACGAACAATCACTCTTGCTGAATTTGGCTCGATTGCTAATGCGTTGTTGTATTGCTCTGTTGCTTGAGTAGCATTAGACCCGCTTTGAGCCAATAATACATCCCCCAAAAGAACGTAAGCATCTACATTTTTAGGGTCCAGACGAACAACATCACGTAAATATGATTCTGCCGTTTTCAGATTTTTAACCGGACCTGTAGCGTATGTTTCAGCAATGCGGTGAAGTACAACAGGATTTTTGCGTTTTGTTTTCTTTATGATCTCGCAGAATTGCTGACCTGCTGTTGTTGTATCTCCCTGGAAATACAATACTTTTGCTGCAGCAACCATTCCCAGCTTGTCTTCCAAATTGATTGAACCTGCTTTTCTCCACATGATGATAGCTGAATCCTTTTCTCCGATCAGGGCATAGAAGTTTCCGAAGAAGAAAGCATTCTCTACACTTGTCGGGTCAGCCTGTACCAACTTTTGATAATCTTTGCGCGCCAGGTCATAACGCTCGTTTTCCGTTTTCTTGTTAGCGTCCTGCAAGGTTTGCGCCTGTGCGGCAGTTCCCAAACTTAATGCAAGAACGAATAGTTTTAACTTGTTCATGTTTTTTTGTCTTTTCAACGTATTGGTCCTTATACAATTCCTTTGCCAAATTAGTATAAACTGATTAAATGGAATCGTTTATTAACGATTATTTCATATTAATCGACTTGGTGGTATACCTCATTGATTGAAATGAGCCTTTTTTAATTCTTAATTACGAGTTCCGAATTCCTAGATTAATCTTATAGAGTAATCGTAATTCGTAATTATTCCGTTATAAAGTTGATTTCCCTTGGAGTTCCCTTGCCCGGGCCGAGTTCACATTTTTCTAAAAGCATTTGACCTTGTCTTCCATTCAGGAAATTAACGAAACCTGTGTTCAGTCCGTCCGGTGCGCCCGAATTTACAGCCCAAATAGTCCGGTGAAAAGGGTATTTTTTCTCCGTAATGTTTGCTTTGGTAGGTCGCCAATAATATGCATCATTGCCCTTAATTCCAACTACTTTAAATTTCTTTAATCTCATCGTTACTAAGGGGTCGTCTGTATCGCTGATGTGGTTATAACCGATTATTCCAAGTGTATTCGGATTGTTCTGAACATATTGGATCAGATCTTCCGTATTTTTTGCTGCGTGGACCTGTTTCCCAAAATCAGTACCAATCCATTTTAACAGGTAGTTGAAATTTGCCGATTGTACCCGGTCGAATACAATTTCTATGGGTTTTTGAGAAACTGGCCAGGTAGTGCTTTTCCCTGTGAGCAAATCACGAATCTGATTTTTCGTCAACAAGGTGTCCGGATTATTGAGATTAACAATAAAAGTTATCGCATCTTTCGCTATGATGTCTGAGGTCACTGTAATGTTTAATGATCTCAGGTATTTCTTTTCTTCTTTGGTATAATCCCTCCCTATGAAGATCGTTCTGGCCTTCCCTTCAGACAATGCTTTCATTGCTTCGGTTTCACTGGTGTAAACCATGTTTAATGTCGCGTCCGGATAAATTCCCGTGAATACTTCCGATGCTGTTTTGAAGAATGGTTGAAAGGATTCATCCGCATACATGGTTTTCGTGCCGCGTCTGGGAGTATCATCCGGTGTTTGATTCGTGTTACAGGAAAATTGTATTCCCAAAATAAACAGCAGACTTAGACTTACGAAGACAAGTTTTTTCATGGTTTTATTTTTCTCTGTTTTGTTTAAATGCGGTATATAATCTGTAGCCCCTGTAGGAGGCATAAGCAAATAGAATAACTACAAAAAATACACG
>CBFGPJ010000483.1:0-3001 GCA_965650615.1 uncultured Fluviicola sp.
ATAAAGAACTCTGGCAAAACCGGAGATTAAATCATACAACACCCTCTGCGCTCTTCTGCGTTCCTTTGCAGGAATTATCATCTGCGCAATCCACGAGAAAAATAAAGAACTCTGGCAAAGCTGGAGATTAAATCATACAACACCTTCTGCGCTCTTCTGCGTTCCTCTGCAGGAATTATCATCTGCATAATCCTCGAGAAAAATAAAGAACTCTGGCAAAACCGGAGATTAAATCATACAACACCCTCTGCGCTCTTATGCGTTCCTCTGCGGGAATTATCATCTGCATAATCCGCGAGAAAAATAAAGAGCTCTGGCAAAGGCAGAGATTAAATCATACAATACCTCTGCGCTCTTCTGCGTTCCTCTGCGGGAATTATCATTCTGGTTTTGTTTTCTGATTTTTTAACACGAATCGTCAACTTCGACTGTATCGAACAAGTTGATTGAACGTTTTATCCTTATATTAGTATTCTTAAGAAAATTGTATGAAATACTGTGGCGTTTTGTTGATCCTTGGATTAAGTATCAACTCATTTACATCTTCCGCTCAAAAGGTCCCTGCCGAACCAAAATCACCTACCAACGGTCAGCGTTTAGATGAAATTTTTACCTATGTAGACAAATTATATGTGGATCCTGTAAACGATAAAGAGTTGATGGATGCCGCAATAATTGCTATGCTCGAAAAACTCGACCCGCATACGGTGTATATTCCAAAGGATGAAGTAGATGCAGCAAATGTTGCCATTGATGGAAGTTTTGTCGGAATCGGGGTGCGTTTCCAGATCTTGAAAGATACCTTAATGGTCGTAGAAACGATTGTTGGCGGACCGTCTGAAAAACTGGGTATTCGTGCAGGTGACAAAATTGTTGCTATTGACGGTCAAAGTGTTGCGGGAATCGGGTTAAAGAACAACCAGGTCCGTGAGAAATTATTGGGTGAAGTCGGGACGAAAGTACGGGTAGATATCATGCGCAAAGCTCAAAGGAAACCTATCAATTATGTCATTACAAGAGATAAAGTCCCTGTAAACTCAGTAGATTGTGCCTATATGGTCAGTCCGAAGATCGGTTACCTGAAATTAACTTCTTTCTCGCGCAGTTCACACGATGAGATTAAAAAAGGATTGGACAAACTGAAAGCCCAGGGAATGGAAAGCCTGGTGCTTGACTTGCAAGGCAACGGTGGTGGATTACTTTACGCAGCGCAATTGATCGCTGATGAGTTTCTGTCTGACAATAAGCTAATCGTGTATTCTGAGGGCCGTGCACAACCTCGCCAGGACTTAAGTGCCGGAAGAAGCGGTTCGTGGGAAAAAGGAAAAGTCATCGTATTGATCGATGACAACTCTGCTTCTGCTTCCGAAATTCTTTCCGGTGCGATCCAGGATTGGGACCGTGGTTTGATTGTTGGCCGCAGAAGTTATGGAAAAGGATTGGTGCAACGTCCGATTGACCTTTCCGATGGTTCTCAAATGCGTTTGACAATTGCACGATACTTCACTCCTTCCGGACGTTTTATTCAACGTTCCTACGAAAACATCGATGACTACAAAAATGAATACATGCGCCGTTTTATGCATGGTGAGTTTTCTCATATTGACAGTATCAAACTCCCGGATTCCTTGAAATTTCAAACACGTGTTACCAAAAGAGCTGTTTATGGCGGTGGCGGAATAATGCCGGACTTCTTTGTGCCCATCGATACTTCCGAAATTACAGACTTGTATCGCAACACGGTCCAAAATGGTGCATTTACCAGCTTTCCTCTGACCTATGTTGATAAAAACAGGGAAGAATTGAATAAAAAATATGAAACAGTAGAACAGTTCATTGCTAATTTTAAGGTCGACCAAAAATTGATGGATGAATTCTTTGCTTATGTCAAGAAGGAAAACAAAGATTTTGAGTTCAAAGAGGATCAGTACAAGATCAGTAAAAATATTATGGAATTGAGATTGAAAGCAACAATTGCTAATGATCTATACGGGATTGAAGCTTTTTATATGATTTACAATCAAAAAAATGAGATTCTTCAAAAAGCAATTCAATTGCTTGAATCAAATGAATACGACAAACAAAAACTGGCATTAAACTAACATGAAAAAGAGAAGTTTCTTTATTGGCCTTTTGGTCTTAAGCGGAACATTAAGCGCTTGTTCAGATTCTACGGAAAAGACAGATAAATCAGCAGAATTGGTAATGGAAGTTGCCGATGATCCTGAAACGATCAAAGCAAATGAACAAGCTTTAAAGGAATTAAAAGAACAGCAACGCATTGAGGCGGCATCTACTACCACGATGACAATCGACAAAGAAATCCACGATTTCGGAAAAGTGGCTGAAGGAGTAGAAAATCATTGTACGTTTACGGTAACAAATACCGGTGATAAACCTTTGGTACTTTCTGATGTAAAGGCAAGTTGCGGATGTACAACACCAAGTAAACCGGAAGGTCCGATCGCTCCCGGGAAGTCCGACAAAATTGAAGTTGGATTCAAACCCAGCGGAAAAGGTGTCAGTGAAAAAACAATTACAATAACTGCAAATACAAATCCACGAATTACTGTGGTGAAAGTGAAGGCAGATGTACAATAATTGAAAGTTTTATAATGGAGAATTGAAAAAGAGGATCAGTCCTTCTACATTTTCAATTCTCCAACTTGTCCCTGCTTTTTTCGGAATTTTACAATTACAAAACTCTAATAGTCAATCAATTAACACTAAATCTGTTCGCAAATTTGTTAACAAGCGAATTTGTGAATTCTATACAAAATTCCATCAATTCGGAAGTCGGAATTCGTAATTAGGAATTCGTAATTAGGAATTATAAGAGCCCTTTCAGTGAAGCAGATTTCTTTGCGTACGACTCAATCGCAGTTTTAGTCGATTCTTTCAATTTGCTGTAACCGGAAACAATCGCCAATACATCTTCCTCAATGTTTCCATTATATTTCAACTGTTTCGGTGCATTTTCCTGGATCAGCAAACGCAAAAA
>CBFGPJ010000484.1:0-2970 GCA_965650615.1 uncultured Fluviicola sp.
CACCTGAAATTGGATCTTGATTCCCGTTCCTAATTCCGAGAAGAAAAGTTATATCAACAAATTAGCCTATTAACTAATAGATTATTAACGTCTGTTTTTTCAACATTCGCGAAACCATTTCTTTTTTTTTCACTAATTTAGCGACCATAAATTTTATACTCAAGGACTATGTCATACTTGTTTACCTCAGAATCTGTTTCTGAAGGACACCCGGATAAAGTAGCGGATCAAATTTCAGATGCGCTAATTGATAACTTTATGGCTTTTGACCCAACGTCGAAGGTCGCATGCGAAACGCTAGTAACAACAGGTCAGGTAGTCTTGGCCGGAGAGGTAAAAACAAATACGTATTTGGACGTTCAGTCGATTGCACGTGATGTAATCCGTAAGATCGGTTACACGAAGTCTGAGTATATGTTCGAAGCGAACTCTTGTGGAATTCTTTCTGCAATCCATGATCAATCTTCTGATATCAACCAGGGGGTTGACCGCAAAGTTTCCAATGATGACTTCGAAGCGAAAGCGGAAGCTCAGGGAGCTGGTGACCAGGGGATGATGTTCGGTTATGCGACAAAAGAAACTGAAAATTACATGCCGTTGGCTTTGGATTTGGCACACAATATCTTACAGGAATTGTCCCGAATCCGTAATAACGAATCTCATATCATCGGGTATTTGCGCCCGGATGCAAAATCGCAGGTAACGATCGAATATTCTGATGACAATGTTCCTCAACGTATCGATACGATCGTAGTTTCTACACAACACGATGATTTCGGAACAGAAGCTGACATGTTGAAAAAGATCAAGGAAGATATCGTGAACATCGTTATTCCGCGCGTAAAGGAAAAATTAAAGCCGGAATTGCAAGCGTTGTTCAACGACCAGATCACTTACCATATCAATCCAACAGGGAAATTCGTTATCGGAGGTCCTCACGGAGATACAGGTTTGACAGGTCGTAAGATCATCGTGGATACTTACGGTGGAAAAGGAGCTCACGGTGGTGGTGCTTTCTCCGGGAAAGATCCTTCAAAAGTTGACCGTTCTGCAGCATATGCAACACGCCACATTGCTAAGAACCTGGTAGCTGCAGGTTTGTGTGATGAGGTGTTGGTACAGGTTTCTTATGCGATCGGTGTTGCTAAACCTTGTGGTTTATTCATCAATACTTACGGAACAGCGAAAGTGAATATGACTGACGGTGATATCGCTAAGAAATGTGCGGAGATCTTCGATATGCGTCCTTATGCGATCGAACAACGTTTGAAATTGAGAAACCCGATGTATTCTGAAACTGCTGCTTACGGACACATGGGACGTAAGAACGAAGTAGTGAAGAAAACGTTTAGTGCTCCGGATGGATCCCAGGTAGTGAAAGAAGTAGAATTGTTCACTTGGGAGAAATTGGATTTCGTAGATAAAGTAAAAGCTGCTTTTTCTTTGTAAGAAACAGCAACGTGATAAATTGAAAACCCCGAAGCGATGTACGATCTGCTTCGGGGTTTTTTGTTACTTTTTGAAAGGAATGTATTCTATTGGAAACAACGTCATTTGAGTTGGTTAAATGACGAGTAGTTATTTGGTAGTTTGGTGAAATCACATCTGTTGTTGCGTGTGTGATTTTTTATAACATGATATCCTATTTTTATGATTTCGTTATATAACGAACGGATCAGTCCCACTCTGGGTTTCGGCCGGTTTTCACAACATCTTCGATGCCTGTACCCATTTCAACTCGGCATAACTTACTTTATCTCCCAATTCTTCTTTGATAGTTCCAAGCGTTTTTCCTTCGGAACCTTCCAGGTAGGATTCAATTTCACTCATGCGTTTGGGATCAAGAACGGCAGTAATGTCGATTTTTTCCTGCTGGATGAGTTTGGCAAAATGCCCTTCGATGGTGGTTAACCCCAATTGCCGTTCGCTGGCGATTTCTTCAATTGTTTTTCCTGCTTCGAATAATTCGAATGTAATCTCATAGGTATTTTTCTTAATGACCTTTTCTTCTTTGGCTTCCTTTTTGGGTTTTACTAATTGAAGTACGTCTGTAAAATCTTCTTCCATCATTTCATCCATCATGGAGCGATTTGCCCGCAATTCCTGCTGGATACTGTGGCTTTTTGCAATGACATAATTGGTGACTTCAGCCGAACGTACCGTTTCCTTCGTAAAGGGTTTTTGATTCACAACAGCTTCCATCAATAAGCGGCCTTTCATCAGGCGGTGAACTACTGCAACAACTTCCTGTTCCAATTCTTCCAGCTCTTCAAAATAACTTTTCGTTTTTTTGACCTTGGCTACTTCATAACGCCGTTTCATGATTGAATAGACCTGTGCATCCAATGGTTTATAGAAATATTGGTAAGCGGCTTGTACGCGTTCGTGAATGAATTCCCATTCCGGTTTTTCTTTGGAGAATAGGTTTGTTAATTGATTCTGGAATTTACGTGCTGCATCAAAAGTGGCCTGAACGGTTTGCAATTGATTCGCCACCCAGGATTTGTCCTTTCCTTTTTCGGTTTTTGGTCCCTGGTTTTTAAAACCCAATTCGAAAGTGGCCCACTTGGTGGTATAATCGTACCAGTCAAAAGCTTGTACCAAACTCGTGTAAACAAACCGCGCAGTTTCCTGGTCGAGGTATAATTTCATCCTATCTTCAGGTGCTTTATTCGAAGAATAGGAAACGACCTGGTGGTCATTGACCAATCCGTTCATGGAAAGCGGTTTCAATAAAACCAATCCTGCCAGGCTTCGCAATCGGGATAAAGCAACATAGGCCTGGCCCGGAGCAAATACATTCGAAACATCCAAAACTGCTTTGTCGAAGGTTAAGCCCTGACTTTTGTGAATGGTGATTGCCCAGGCAAGTTTGATCGGATAGTGAACAAAGGTCCCAAGGATCTCTTCCTCAATTTCACCTGTTTGTTCGTTCAGTGTGTATTTGATGTTGTTCCACTCGTATTTTTC
>CBFGPJ010000485.1:0-2967 GCA_965650615.1 uncultured Fluviicola sp.
CGAATTGTATGACGCGCTATTAATTCCTATGCATTCATATATTTTTATTGTATATTGGGGTAAAATTCGAAACTATGAAATGGATTACCACATCATTATTTTTGTTGTTTTTTGTAGCTGCTAAAGCACAATCCTGCATTGGAACCTGGGTTACGATTGATGACAAGACAGGCAAGAAGAAATCAAAAGTGGAACTTTACAAGAAAGATGAGAAGCTCTACGGTAAAATCACTTACTTGTACCCGCGGGAGGGAAGAGAAGATAATCCGAAATGCAAGAAATGTACTGATGATCGCAAGGATCAACCGCTGGTTGGTTTGCAAATTGTACGCGGATTGAAATGGGATGGTGGCGAATGGGAAGACGGAACGATCGTGGACCCGGAAAATGGTAAGGTGTATAACTGCGCTATTTGGATCGATCGCGATGATTTTACCAAATTGCATGTAAGGGGATATGTTGGTCCGTTCTATAGGACACAAACCTGGACTAAGGCAGACTAAAACAGAAATTATCGGATACAAAAAACCCTGATCCCGTACGTACGGGATCAGGGTTTTTTATTTCGTTGTGTATATTACGCAGCTTTCTTTTGGCAGCAAGTTCCTCCTGATTTCTCACCAGCGCAAGAACCTTTTTTGCTTTTCTTCTTTTTACCTTTTTTATCGTCGTGTTTAACGATAGAAACAGTTGTGTTGTTAGAAGCAGCGTAAACGTTAGCGCTTACAGAACCTACGAACATCAATAAAGTTAGTGCAACAAATGCTTTTTTCATGATTCAAGAATTTAATTTGCTTAAAAATACAACTAATATTAGAATGAGCCAAGCTTCGTTAACTTAGCTTTAACATCTTGGTCAATTTTAACGTCTAATTTCGTGCCAAGCGGTAAGAACACATCTACACGCGATCCGAATTTAATAAACCCGAATTCCTGACCGGTTTCAGCAGTTTGTCCTTCTTTTGCATAATAGCAAATTCTGCGTGCAACGGCTCCGGCGATTTGTCTGAACAAAACTTCCTGACCCGAAGAGTGTTGAACAACAACTGTGCTTCGTTCGTTATCCGTTGAGCTTTTCGGATGCCAGGCAACCAAAAACAATCCTTTGTGGTATTTCACATACTTCACAATTCCGCTGATAGGGAAATAATTTGCATGTACATTTAATGGCGACATGAAAATAGAAACCTGGATGCGGCGGTCTTTGAAATATTCTGTTTCTTCTACTTCCTCGATTACAACCACTTTTCCGTCCGCAGGACATAAGATGTCCGAATCGGTGAACGTAAAGGTGCGTTTTGGAATCCGGAAAAATTGAACTACCAGGTAAAGCATTACCAATGCTCCGGCAGATAATAGTAAGAATAACCAAAGCCATCCTGTAATTGTATATAGCCAGTAATTTCCCCATTGGATCAGGCCAAGGATAACGACTGCAATAATAATGGTAGCTGTTCCTTCTCTGTGAAGTGTCATGTTTTGATGTTAACTAATAAGTGCCAAAAGTACGTATAAAACGGGAGCTACGAATAGCATCGCGTCAATTCTGTCCAGAATTCCACCATGGCCGGGAAGGATATTTCCCGAATCTTTGATGTTGATGGAACGTTTTAATTTGCTTTCAAAAAGGTCTCCGAGAGTTGCCAAAATACTAGCCAGCACAGACACACCGGCAATAGCAACTGCGTTCCTTGTGTTGAATGAACCCACGAAGTAAAGAATTGCAAGCATTACGATGGCTGCACCGATCATACCACCGATAAATCCTTCACGGGTTTTCTTAGGGGAAACACTTGGAATCAATGGCGTTTTACCGAACAAACGACCAAAAACATAAGCCAGGGTATCATTCAAATAAATAGGAAGCAGTACGATCAGTAACATCTGCTTATCGATATTGTTTGTCAATGTGTAAGCAATTGCCAGGGTCCACATGGGTAAAACCGGGTAGAAGAAATTGAATACGAACGGACTTTTGAATACGAAATTGATATTTTCTTTTTTAAAGATCCAGTAGGAGAGGACACCAACGGTAATAATTACAATTCCCCAAAGAACCAGTAAGGCCGGTGTTTGAACAAAATAATCCCAAACCGGGTTGAAAAGCTGCGGATAAAAACCTTTTGCAGTTTGAATTAAAAGAGGCATGAACAAAGCAGTTACCAAAAGAAGGGCCGGTAGTTTCATCGAGTGTTTGTACGGGCTTTTCTTGCTCATTTCAGACAACTCATGTGTTCCCAATAGGGTGAATACATAGAATACCAGGTTCAACAGGTTGGCATTGTTTCTCACATCGTAAACGAAAGGGGTGAAAACCACCATCAAAAATAAAGCCCCGAAAACGGAGCGTATCAATACATCTTTCATTCCAAAAAAATCCCCTGAAGTGAATGTATTCTACTTCAGGGGAATATTTAAAGTTTATTATTCTTCTGTTTTGTTTGTTGTGTTGTCCAACGGTTCAATGGTCGGATTGATCACATTCGAATCGGGATTCGTTGCAGTATCTTCGTTTGTGGGATTTCCGGAACCGAAGTCTACAGTTGAATCTTCCTTCGGTGGGTTATTTACCGCAGTATTAATCTCCTCATCGGAACTCCACAAACGTTTCCCGAAAATTTCTTCCAAATCTTCTTTGAAAATCACTTCCTTATCCAAAAGCTTATCCGCCAATGCAGTCAGTTTATCTTTGTTTTCAGAAAGGATTTTCAATGCACGCTGGTATTGTTCTTCGATCAGTTTACTAACTTCTTCATCGATAATGCGCGCAGTATCTTCGGAATACGGTTTTGTAAAAGCATCACGACCCTGAGAGTCATAGAAAGAGATATTTCCTACGCGGTCATTCAATCCGTAGATCGAAACCATTGCATATGCCTGTTTGGTTACTTTCTCCAAATCGCTTAATGCTCCTGTAGAGATTTTTCCAAAGATCAGTTGCTCTGCTGCACGACCTCCCAAAGCAGA
>CBFGPJ010000486.1:0-2955 GCA_965650615.1 uncultured Fluviicola sp.
TATTCACCACCGCCATGGGAGTAGTGGAATCAAAATGGTGCAGAACCGTTAGTCCGTTCTCTAATTTAAATCGATTCACTGCGATCATTCAAATGCATATTTGGCTTCGCTTCGTTCATTCAAAGCGGTTTTAAATTCGTTTATTATTTCATTGACAATCTCTCCTGCCGGTTTCATTTCCGAAATCAAGCCCGAGATCTGACCGACTTCCAATTCACCCTCAATCAAATCGCCTTCGAACATACCTCTTTTTGCTCTTCCTCTTCCCAGCAACTCACTCAATTCTTCATTCGTAGCACAACGCTCGTAAGCCTCTTCTACCTTTTCAAAGAAGGAATTTTTGATCAAACGGACAGGAGTCAATTCCTTTAAGGTCAACATCGTATCTCCTTCTCGTGCTTTCAGGACCACTTCCTTGAAATTTTGATGTGCAGAAGATTCAGGTGAAGCGATGAAACGGGAACCGATCTGCACTGCATCCGCACCCAGGGTCATTGCAGCAAGCATTCCTCTTCCTGTTCCGATACCTCCGGCAGCGATCAAAGGAATAGAAACCACCGATTTCACCAGTGGAATCAAACACATGGTTGTTGTTTCGTCTCTTCCGTTGTGTCCACCGGCTTCAAATCCTTCAGCAACAACCGCATCTACTCCGGCTTCCTGAGCTTTCAGTGCAAATTTTGCAGAGGAAACCACGTGAACAACCGTAATTCCGGCTTCTTTCAATCGCGCTGTATATGTTTTCGGATTTCCTGCAGAAGTAAAAACAATCGGCACCTGGTGTTTGATGATTGTTTGGATATGGTCTTCAATATTGGGATAAAGCATCGGAAGGTTGACTGCAAAGGGTTTCTGAGTTGCTTCCTTGCATTTGCGAATGTGTTCGTCTAAAATTTCGGGATACATGGACCCGGAACCGATGATTCCCAATCCACCTGCATTGGAAACGGCACTTGCCAGTTCCCAACCGGAACACCAGATCATTCCTGCCTGGATCAATGGATATTTTATCTGAAAAAGTTCAGTGATTTTATTTTTCATGAAGCGTGTACTACTTTCAATTTTATCAGTAACGAAAATACGAAGATAATTCCGAATTACGTCCCGATAGCTATCGGGAGCCGAATTGCGAATGAAAATCGAAAAGAAAAACTAAAATAAACAAGCAGGGGCGGAAAATTTTCCGCCCCTGCTTGTTTTAAACGATATCTGAATCAGATTATTTCTCTTCTCTCAATTGCTTGATTGATTCGTCAATTTCTTTCGCCATGGAAGGCATTTGTTTTTTAAGGTTCTCCATCGACTTGATTGTCTCTTCCTTAAATTCAGCATAACCACTGCACTCTTTCATTTCTTTACGCAGTTTTTCCTGAGCAGCCTTGTCGGTTTTTCCTTCGTAAAGTTTCTTGCACTTTTCTTCTTCTGCCTTGTGTTCTTCCACATATTTCTTTTGGAAAGTCCCGTCGAAATTGTGTTCACGATCACCCTTCATTATTTCAGTAGCCATGTCAGTACATTCGCACAGTTCACTTTGTTTTGAACAAGATTGAATCGTCATGAATCCCAATCCGAGTACAGCAATTAGTTTTAAATTTTTCATTCGTTTGAATTTAAGTTATCGTAAATATACTTACGAATGCCGAATTACGAGTTCCGAATTAACAAAAGCTTGATTTCAATTGATATTCGCAATTTTCGATTCTTACAGCTCCTTAAATATTACGATTCCGTTATGTCCTCCAAAACCGAACGTATTGCTCATAGCAACGTTCACCTTCTTTTCGATTGCCTGGTTCCGTACAATACCTAATTGGCCGGAAATTGCCGGGTCTAATTCCCTCAGATTGATTGTCGGAGGAATCAGATCGTGGTTGATCGATTGAATGGCAAGAATCGCTTCTACTGCGCCGGCCGCTCCAAGTAAATGCCCCGTCATTGATTTTGTTGCACTGATCTTTAAAGAGCCGGTTTGTCCGAAAACGGATGTAATTGCCGCAATCTCACTCAAATCTCCCACTGAAGTTGAGGTAGCATGTGCATTCAGGTAATCGACCTGATTGGGATTGAGCTGTGCTTCCGCCATTGCCAATTCCATTGCTTTTTTTGCTCCAAGTCCTTCGGGATGCGTAGCCGTCATATGATACGCATCTGCTGTCATAGAAGCGCCGACCAATTCGGCGTAGATTTTTGCGCCACGTTTTTTGGCATGTTCGTATTCTTCCAGAATAAGCGCACCGGCTCCTTCTCCCATGACAAAACCGTCTCTGGAACTGTCAAACGGACGACTGGCTTCTGTAGGGTGTTCATTATTGATCGACATGGCTTTCATTGCGTTAAATCCAGCAATTGACGCTTCTGTGATGGGAGCTTCCGAACCACCGGAAACAAAGACTTTTGCCTTTCCCAGACGAATATAATTGAAAGCATCCATCAATGCTGTGTTGGAGGTGGCACAAGCTGAAACAGTGGTGTAATTGATTCCCTGTAACCCAAATTTAATCGAGATCATTCCGGAAGCCATATTTGCAATCAATTTCGGGACAAAAAAGGGATTGAACTTTGGAATGAAGTTCATTTGTACATAGTTCTTAACCTCTTCTTCAAAGGTTCCCATTCCACCTTGTCCGGTCCCCCAAATGACTCCAATATCAAACGGGTCCAGTTTTTCCAATTCCAAACCGGAATCTTCCAGGGCCTGAGCAGCAGCATACAATCCATATTGAGTGAACAAATCACTTTTTTTGATTTCTGCATGTGTCAGGTATTTTTCCGGATCAAATGCATCAATTTCACAGGCAATTTGTGTTTTAAAATTTGCCGGATCAAAACGGGTAATGAGACGCGCACCACTTTTCCCGTTCACACTATTTTCCCAAAATTCATTTACCGTTTTACCAAGTGGATTTACGGTTCCCATTCCGGTTATAACTACTCTTTTCATGTTATTCATTTTTC
>CBFGPJ010000487.1:0-2951 GCA_965650615.1 uncultured Fluviicola sp.
GTACATTATTGAGCAGGGATTGATCTGTAATTACATGTCGGTTGATGGGAAAGAAATCGGTGCCGGATTTTACGCAGAAGGTGGAATAGGAGGTGACATTATTAGTTTTTTGACACGCAATCCATCCAAAAGAACGGTGAAAGTTATGGAACCTGCTGTGGTTTGGACCATTAATCATGCCGAATTGGAAAATTTCTACCGGAATTTTGCCGAAGCAGAGCGGATCGGGCGTTTGTTGTATAACTATGTGATCCTGGTCCAGCAAAACCGGATCGAGGATTTGGTTTCTGATTCTGCCCAGATCCGTTACCGTAAATTACAGGAACGCTTCCCGAGGATCATTCACCGGTTGCCACTTCAATTCGTTGCCACTTTTTTGGGAATTACCCAGGAAACACTCAGCAGGATCCGGGCCCAAAAGGATTAAGTTCCTTTTTTTTGACATTTTCAAGAGCGAATTTGATAAATGTCAAATGATAAAATACCCTTTTACGATATTTTTGTCAAAAACCAGAAAATGAAAAAACTATCTACTCTTTTAATGGCAATAAGCGCTCTTGCTTTTGTCAAACCTACTTCTGCCCAATGGCAAAATAAAAGTTTTACACACCAGGGAAATGTACGCCAATACCGCGTGTATAAATCTCCGAATTACTCTGCTTCTCAACCGGCATCATTGGTACTTACCTTGCATGGTTTGGGTGATAATATGACTAATTTCAGTGGGATTGGGATGAATTATGTGGCGGATACTGCAAATATTATTGTGGTTGTTCCACAGGCGATGACCGATCAGCTGGCGGGAACAGCCTGGAACTCAGGTGCTGGAATGATGGGATATTTCCCGAATTCGTCGATCAATGACGTGGCGTTTATTGATGATCTGCTGGATACGATCCAGGCAAATTATGCGATCAATTCGAATCGTGTCTATGTCTGTGGATTTTCCATGGGCGGATTTATGACCAATCGTTTGGCAGTGGCATTGAATCACCGGTTTACAGCTTTTGCTACCGTTTCCGGAACTTTCGGGACAGGATTACCAAGTTATGATCCGAATGGTGCCGTACGAATTGCACATTTCCATGGTACAACGGACCAAACAGTTCCTTATGCCGGAAATGCGAGTGGGATCGGTGCAGATTCGTTAGTGAATTTTTGGGTACAAAACGATCAATGTAATCCGACTCCTCAGCATATTTCAGTTCCGGATACACAAAGTGATGGCTACACGATCGACCATTACATCTATTCCGGTGGTCAAAGTAACACTTCAGTTGAGTTTTACAAGGTTAACGGGGCCGATCATGTATGGTTAACACCTGCGAATGATATTTTCTACACAACGGAAATCTGGAAATTCTTTAACAAATACCAGCAAGGGCCAATTACCGCTTCCGTGACTGAAATCCAATCGGAAAAAGTGTATGAGGTATTCCCTAATCCTGCTTCAGATGAACTTTGGATCAAAGGAGGGAACAGTTCCAAATTAAATATCACGCTTGCCGATTTGACGGGTAAATTGATTCTATCCGGTTCGCAGTTGACAACGAACGGCCTGGCAGCTCTATCATTAAAAGAATTGCACCTCAAAAAAGGGTCGTATATCCTGACGATCAGTTCTGAAAGCGGCAGTGAAAAAATACAACTGGTATTGCAATAGCCTAAAAATAAAAAAGCCCTGACATTTATTGTCGGGGCTTTTTTTATTGTTCACTATCTCACTGCCTACAACCCGAACGCCAATCCAAGCTGTACTCCGAAATGTGAATTGTATTGATTACTGCGGATGGTTGTGAAGCCTGTGTAATAATTAAAATCCGTGTTCAGCCACATATTGGTTGCCAATTTCCAGTTGAAACCAAGAGAAGCATTTAACCCGATATCGAATTTATTGTAAAAGGAAGTAACGTCTGTTGACCCGGTTGTACTCGGATCGCTGTCTGCATCAATGAGGAACCCAAGGGATGGCCCCAGGGTAATTTTCGGGCGAAAATCATTCTCAAAATCCCCGAAATAATAGGCGAGTTTCAACGGTACACGAATATATTGCAACGTAAGATCCCCTTCAACACCGCTACTTTCAACACGTGCCCCTTCCATTGACCACAGCACATCTGCGGCAAAACCCCAATGTTTGCGGGAACTGTAGTTTAAAATTACACCGGCACTCCAATTAGGTTTGAAGATATCCGTTCCAACTGTATTCCGGATACCCGTATGCCCGAAACCAATAGCCGGTCCCAGTGAAAATGTTTTGGTTTTTTCCGCGGGTTCTCCCTGGGAAAATGCTGCGGAAAACGTGACCAGTGCCGCAGCTATCATTAAAATCTTTTTCATATCTGATCATTTATGATTACAAATTAAAGGTGGCTGAAATGGCCAGTATTTCTGTTATATTCAAATTTCACAAGCTTACATAACTCACAGTTTTGGCTTTTTTTTGCAATGCAAAAAACGGATGTCCCATTTCTCCAAGTTTATCTGTCATTTTCACACGAATTTTGTGGCTGGATTACCTGGATTTTGGAAACATTGGAAGATGGAATGATGGAGAGATTAGTTAGTGAGGTGGATAAATTTGCAAAATACCAGTTAAAATAGAAGGTGTGGTTAACAGGAAACGTCCCGATAAACGATTTGTAAAACAGAAAGGTTTACAACCAAAGCATATTTATAGTAAACCATTTTATTAATTGGTTTACTCCAAATCACCACAAAATCATTGAAACGATAGAATTTATGTAATCCGGAAAGGCGTTGTGATATTAGCTAATGATATATCACCACTCAAATTGGAAACGAATTAACTAAAAGGTTTACAAACTAAAACATGAGATTCTTTTATTACCTCCTGATCCCTTGCAGAAAGCGGAAATGATCACCTAAATGTGAATTCCATAATACAAACCGGGCGATTCGTATCTGCTTCCTGTTTTTTATTTCGGCCG
>CBFGPJ010000488.1:0-2951 GCA_965650615.1 uncultured Fluviicola sp.
TGTTTGGTTTGGTCTTTAAACAACTACCTGGGATTGGCAAATCACCCGGAAGTTCGTGAAGCTGATGCAAAAGCAGCTGAACAATACGGATTGGCTTACCCTATGGGAGCTCGTATGATGACCGGTCAAACCAGTGAGCACGAAAAACTGGAAAATGAGTTAGCTGAATTCATGGGGATGGAAGACTGTATCCTTTTGAACTTTGGATACCAGGGAATGGTTTCTGCAATCGACTGTTTGGTTGATCGCAGCGATATCATCGTTTATGACTCCGAAGCACATGCTTGTATCCTGGACGGAATGCGTTTACACACAGGTAAGCGTTTCGTATTCCAGCACAACGATATGGAAAGCTTTGATAAGCAAATGAGAAACGCAACCCGTTTGGCAGAACAAACCGGTGGTGGTATTTTGGTTATCACTGAAGGAGTTTTCGGAATGGCTGGTGACCAGGGGAAATTAAAAGAAATCGTTGAATTCCGCAGATCCGGAAAATATGACTTCCGTTTGTTTGTAGATGATGCACACGGATTCGGAACATTGGGTAAGACAGGTCAAGGTGCCGGTGAAGCTCAGGGAGTTCAGGATGAAATCGATGTATTATTCGGAACATTTGCAAAATCCATGTCATCAATCGGTGGATTTATTTGTGCAAAAGAATCGATCATCGAATTCTTCCGTTACAATATGCGTTCTCAAATGTTTGCAAAAGCATTGCCTATCACGATCACGATCGGTGCCCGCAAACGTTTGGAATTACTGCGTACACGTCCTGAATTGAAAAACAAATTATGGGAGATCGCAGATGCACTTCAATCCGGATTTAAAAATGCAGGATTTGATATCGGTGCAACAAATTCTCCTGTTACTCCGGTTTTCATGAAAGGAAACCTGGCAGAAGCTACTAACCTGACGTTTGACTTACGTGAGAATTACAATATCTTCTGTTCAATTGTAATCTACCCGGTAGTTCCTAAAGATGTGATCATGTTGCGTATTATCCCGACAGCAGCGCATACATTGGAAGATGTAAATTACACCATTGAAACGTTCAAGAAGTTGAAAGACAAGTTAGATTCAGGTGCTTACAAAGCGGATGAATTAGCAACAGTTGAAGTAGACAGAAAAAAGTAAGAGCCAGCCAAAGACTGGTGATTCACTACAGATCCGCCACGGCGGATTAGTGCAGTCGTAAACAATTGTCGAAAAAGAATAAGCGTTAGACAGTATAAGGCTGATAACATAAAAACAAAAAACCTGGTCTGATGACCAGGTTTTTTGTTTTCCGACTATTGATGATCTCAGGACACTCATTTCAAGGAGGTATTTATACTTTTCACCAACTTTTGGAATGAATTGCTAAAAATTCAACCGGGAATCGAAGCAGAAAGTTAAAGAATCAGTATATTCACTACACCAAAACTAAACTATGCTTAAACTACTTCAAAGTGTGTTCGCACCGGAATTCACTCAGGAATCCAATTCCAAAGATCAGACTAAGCTCACATTGGCTTATCGAATGTCTTTGTTTATTACGCTTGCGGTAGGACTACTTAGTGTTGTTCTCTTTGTTTTTTTTAGTACACTCATTGCTTCCATTACTTCACTCGCTTTCTTTACAGTACTGGTTGCAACCATTTACATCTACAGAACCGGTAAATTTCTTATTCCGACCATCATATTTAACCTGATAGGTGCATTTTGCTGCACTGCTACTTTATTTTTCGTTCCAAATCAACCGCACCTTTTAAGTGAATTGTGGATGACCATCAATATTCTCTTTGCATTTGTTGTCTTGGGTACCAGATGGGGACTTTTATTTACATTTTTTCACGCAACCGGTCTGTCCGTTTATTTCTTTTATTTCCTGGGAGAACAACAAGTGGAGATTATGAGAAATTTGACTCAGGAACAAATTTTCGCAACAATTGTCAATTGTATCCTGTGTTTTTCAATTATCGGTTATTTAGGTTGGGAAAACATTCGTACAAATGAAGTTGGAAGGAAAAAATTAAATGAAGCACAAGACGTGCTGCAAGTGCAATATAACATCATCTCAAAACAAAACGAGGAGAAAACCGTCATGCTGAAGGAGATTCACCACCGGGTGAAAAATAACCTTCAGATTATAACCAGCTTACTTCGGCTCCAATCCAGGGAACTTGAAAACCCGGAAGCAATTGCGAAGTTCAAGGATGCCACACACCGGGTTATCGTCATGTCTATGATCCATGAAAAAATGTACCAAAGCGATCATCTTTCCACCCTGCATTTACGGGAATACCTGCACGATTTATCGTCCGATCTGGTTACTTCATATCAATCCGGTTACCCGGTTAATCTGAAAATCGATTGCGACATTGATTCCATCGGCCTGCGTTCCGTTGTTCCGATTGCATTGATTTTGAATGAACTGATTTCCAATTCGCTTAAATACGCCTTTGACGATTACGATAATTGCCTCATTACCATTTCGTTCATGTATTACCAGGGAAAAAAATGCAAACTGATCTATAAAGACAGTGGTACCTGGAAAGCTCCTTCAAGACAAGGTTCCTTCGGATTAGACCTCATCGAATCCTTGACAGACCAATTGGAAGGGACCATGGAATTAAAAACTTACCCGGAAACGGTATTTGACATTACGTTCAGCCCACAGGAGGACCAATAATTATCAATGTTACAATTATTAATTATCAAAATTGTAAGCCCTTTTGATAATTGGAACATTCATAATTGATAATTTATTTGATTTTCAAAATTTCCTGTACTGCCGAAGAAACATACTCCACACCTATAGCAATGACTATAAAACCGATAATCCGGGAGATCGCATTAATTCCGGAAGCGCCCAGAGCTTTCACGATAAAATGAGAGGTTCTTAAAATGAAATAGATTACCAAACAAACAGCAATAATCGCGCAAACAGAAAGCAAATGCTGTTCCCTATT
>CBFGPJ010000489.1:0-2947 GCA_965650615.1 uncultured Fluviicola sp.
TCTCTTGATTCCCGACATGTTGGAAGTTGTATCTTCTGTCATTTCTTTACTTCGTTTGTCCAATGACTCTAAACTGGACTTGGAAGTAATAATCCAGTTGTCCGGAAATTCCATCGTCCATCCCAAAGCCTGGCTGGTATATTTGTTCCCATCGAAGGTGCCTTCATCTACTTCTTTGGAGTAATCTTTTTTTGTAGGGCCTCCGCAAGCACCCAATACAAAAAGTGCGATTGACAAAGCGGGAATAATTGCGTGTTTTAGATTCATCGTTTTGTATATTTGGTTCATACTAATTTAAATAACAACTATTTTTCGGATAATCTCTTGTGATTTATCCTGATCATCATAGAAGTGGATCTTAATCTGATAAGTACCAGCGGAAAAATTCACCGGGATTTCTGCATAATTGAAATGCTCACTGATCCCGGTTGAAACCTGTTTTCCATTCATGTCATAAATGTTCCATTCGGTCCGTACCGTTTCAATCGGAATGGTCATAAAAATGGATTCGGAACTGGAAACCGGATTTGGGTAAAGCGCTGCTTCCGATGTGAGCGGAAAAGATTTGAGCATTTTTTTCCGATCGAAATGTAATAAAAACAGACCGTATTGTCTGTCCGAAACAATTAATCTCTGAGACGGAAGGTCGGCGAAAACTCCCCAGTTTCCATTCATTTTGTAGGGATTCTCATCCGGATACGTATCGTAATGTGCTACTTCCAGGGGAACGGTATAACGCAGGTCAAAAACCCGGATGCCTTCATTGTAATAGGCTACAAAGGCAAAATCATTCGTTGCTTTAATGTTATGTGGTACAGAACCGTTCTCGTAGTTGGTCCCGAAGTAATTGTTGATCGTTACCAGAGAACCGTTAAAACTACAGTTCTTTACACGTTTTCCATTCGTCTCATCTGCGAACAGGTAACGTGTTCCATCCGGTGTCAGCCAGCCTTGGTGATTGTATCCCTGATCAGTATAAATGGATTTTGAGTCCAGGTAAACAGGAGCGGCGGTATTGGTGAAATTGTAAACTTTCAGGCCGTCATAGCCGCAATTCATAATCGCAATTCCATTCCGTACATAAATATCGTGTACTTCATTGACATCTCCAGGTCCGCTCCAAAGTTCCTGCAAATTCAAGGGGTCTGTCAAAGAGAAGATTTTCATCGGCGCATCGATTAATTGCGTGTTGACCGTACTTCTGTGAATACAGGAATAAAATTTTTCCTGCACCGGATCGATAAAAATGTTGTGAACACGTCCAAATTGAAGGCTGTCTTCTTTTGCAAGGTGTAAGGAATCTGGAAGGTATTGAAGATCGATAATTTGTAAACTGCTCACTCCTTCATCACAAACAGCATACAGGTAATGTTGAAATACCGCATATTCCCGATGCTGAACAAAAGTACTTGAATAACGGCCCTTTATGAAACCTTTCGGAATGAGTTTATCCTGGTCAGTGATCAGAAAAACATGTGTTCCTTCAGTGGAGCCGATCACAGCATATTCATTTCCGTTCTGCACAAAGCCAAAACAATCGGAATAACGGACTTTTGATGAGTTGGAGATCAGGCTATCCTGGTGCCATTGATCTAAAAGTGACATGTTGTGAAATGATTGCGCAAATAACACGTTATTCAAACAGAAAGAAAATACTAAATATGCTATTTGAGAAGTCCGTTTCATCTTATCCAAAGATAATTATTATTCAAAGTCAGGATAGGGCATTCTCTTAAATGTACGGAATATGATGTGAAATGTAAAAGTTATTTAGCCAGACCTCAATTCGCAATTCAGCATAAATTAAAATATGTTAGAAACTGCATAAATTCGTTGAAGGAAGCGGAATTTGACTATTTTTATCACCTGAAATTAAACCCACGTGACACGAGCAGTTGTAATTATCCCAACATATAATGAAAAAGAGAATGTTGAGCGTATGGCTCAGGCTGTAATGGGCTTACCTGTTACAATTGATATTCTTTTCGTAGATGATAATTCTCCTGATGGAACAGCTTCCATTATCCGTGACCTGATGCAACAATTCCCGAATCGTATTTTCCTGGAAGAAAGGCAGGGAAAATTAGGCTTGGGGACGGCTTATATTCATGGGTTTAAGTGGTCTTTAAAGCAGGATTACGAATATATTTTTGAAATGGACTGCGATTTTTCGCATAATCCACTCGACTTACCGAGATTATTGGAAGCGTGTACCAAAAAAGGGGCCGATGTAAGCATCGGTTCACGTTACACCAAAGGTGGAAAGGTCCAGAATTGGCCAATGGGCCGTATCCTGATGTCGTATTTTGCCTCGGTTTATGTGCGAATGATCCTGTTTATAGGAATTTCAGATACAACTGCAGGATTTATGTGTTATTCGAACAAGGTACTGAAAGCGATCGATTTGGATAAGATTCATTTCAAAGGATATGCTTTTCAGATCGAAATGAAGTACGCAGCAAAGAGAAAAGGATTCAAAATAATTGAAGTTCCGATCACATTCATAGACCGGCAATTCGGTGAATCGAAAATGTCTTCGAGTATTTTCAAAGAAGCTTTCTTTGGAGTTTGGAAAATGAGAAATTTAAAGGTGTAATGGCAAAGATTTTATTGAAAGGTGCGACGCTGGTAAATGAGGGGAAGGAATTCGTTGCGGATGTTTTAATAGATGGAAAACGAATTGCTAAAATTGCGTCTTCTATTTCTGTTGAAGGATCAGTTGAGGAGATCAATTGTGAAGGATTGCATTTACTTCCGGGTTGTATTGATGACCAGGTACACTTCAGAGAGCCGGGTTTAACCCATAAAGCGAATATTCAATCGGAATCCAGGGCAGCTGTTGCAGGAGGAATTACTTCTTTCATGGAAATGCCGAATACTGTTCCAAATACACTGACACAGGAACTGTTAGAGGCCAAATACCAACGTGCTTCAGAAGTTTCTCCGG
>CBFGPJ010000490.1:0-2944 GCA_965650615.1 uncultured Fluviicola sp.
TTTTAATTCTTCAGGTGAGAAACACATTATTTTTTAAAAAAAACAATAAATTATTAACAAATTCTTCATTTGAAAAACCCCTTATTAATTCGATCGATTTACCACGCCTAGCCTTTTTGTTACTTTTTGGCAATGAAAAAAGTAGAATGCCCTTTTTAAGAAAAAATATCCCATTTTTGTGTGAAAGCAAAGCCCACATCGCCATGCGCATCTATCCCATTCTCTTACTCGTTTCCCTCTTTTTCTCCTGCACGGAAGAAACCAAAAAGCCCGTTTCTGTCAGCAACGAATTGAGTGATTACATTCAAAAAAGGTATCAAACCACGGATGTAACTTCCTCTTCCGCTTTGGAATTGAAGCACGGGAAAACAACAAACTCCTTCCTGGTGAGTATTGGTCAGAGTGCATTAATCGACAGTTCGAAATCAAGCCCTAAACTTTTCGCATCGGATATTGCCTTTCGCCTGTATTGTGGTATGAAAAAGACCGAACGCAAGAAATACGATGTATTCGCTGTGAAGATCAATCAACGGAGTCAGGTGACTGAAATGCGGTACTCCAATAAGGAACTACGGGAAGTAAACACGAATCTTCTTTGGCTGGAAGGATTCTTCCGGCTCATCGATGAAAAAGAATATGCACTCGCGAAACGTCAGTTTAACCCCAAACTGGTTGATACCTCTACAGTAGCACTCGAAACCACTTTCGAGTCCATGTCTCAGGATCTGGGTAAACTTAAAAATCGGGAATTACAAGGCTTTGAAATCAATGACGTAAAAGTCGGTCCCAAAACGTATCGGGTGTTGCAGGCAAACTACATCTTGTTCTACGAAAAACATTATTCCCAATCCAAATACGCTCTGCTGATGGACGAAACGGAACAAAAACTGGTGAATTTCAGCGCTGAATAAGTTGGACCACGAAACATACGAAGACATGATTTGCGGGGTGTGTCATTGAACCACAAAGGTCGCGAGGCACACAAGGAACTTATTTACCAATGCATTTAATATTCCTTGTGCTCCTGGTGAGCCTCGTGGTTAATTATATTTAAATTAGATCATGCAGCAAGAACTTCATCCATGGAACTGGTTCGCTCCCGAAAATAGCAGGGTCCTGATCGTCGGAACTTTTCCGCCAACCCGCAGGAACTGGTCTTTCGATTTCTTTTACCCAAATAAGGCCAATTTCTTCTGGAGGATCATGGCGCGTATTGCCGGAACGGAATTGCAAATCCCAAACGGAGATCTGGCAGTAGAAGAACGAAAAGACATCCTCCGGAAACTGCGCCTGGCAATTACCGACATGGGACAACACATTGTACGCAGTAACAACAGTTCCCTGGATGAGAACCTAAGTATCGTGGAATACATGAACATCTTCCAGATCCTGGACGAAAACCCGGGAATCCGGAAGATCATCTTCACCAGCAGTTCGGGGAAAGAAAGTGCTACCAGGTGGTTCAACTTGTTTTTGGCAGGAAAAGAAATTAAGCACCGCTTTCCAACCGGGAAAAGGCCATTGAAAAGTTCGTTTCAGTATAAAGACCGGACCATCGAACTCGTAGTGCTATACTCCACATCTCCGCGCGCTGCAAATCGCTTTTCTTTTGAAGATTTGGTGGATTTGTACCGAAATGAGATACTTTTATAGACTAAATCGCAACCAAATGAAAACCAAAGAACGCATTATAGTCATTTCACTTGTTACTACCTTAGCGCTCGCATTTTTAGGATATATCCTGATCCGCGGAGCAGTAAGCCATTTGGACAACTATGTGAGTTATTTCATGCTGACACTTGGAATCGGACTGATCGTTTTATTTGGCATCGTTCTTCTGTTCACTATTCGTTATTCGAAGAAAAAAGCTATTGCTGCTGAAATAGAGAAATCAAGCATCCGGGATTATGGAACAGTTTTCAAAATCGACCTGGATACCGTTCGGATTAAAAGTAACAACTGGGATAGTTCACACTTCAGTGAAAACAAATTTTATGATATTGAAATTACGGAAAAGCATCTTCAGACCATTCTTGAATTTGAAGTGGAAATTGACGGTCATAAAAAACAGTTTCACTGGCCTTCGAACCTGGAACCAAAAAGTCTGGAAATGTATTTTGCCATTCAAAAAAAAACCAGTTTTTACCTTGACCCGAATGATCATTCCAATTATTATCTGGATTTGAATTTTATCCAATAGAAACTAATCGCATCTGCGAGAAAAAACAAAAACATGCATATTCACTCACACACCATCAACAACATCCAAATTGCAGAAGTTACTTCTGATCAATTCATCATCGAAAAAGCGGAAGATGGCCTCGACCTGCTTGGAAACCTCTATTACCAGGGTTTCGACCGGATCATTGTTCACGAAAAGAATATCACCCCGGCTTTCTTCGATTTGAAGAACGGAATGGCGGGAGAAGTGCTTCAGAAATTTTCCAATTATCGGGTTCGTCTGGCTATTGTAGGAGACTTTTCTTCTTACACCAGCAAAAGCATCACTGATTTCATGTATGAATCCAATAATGGGAAACAGGTGAACTTTTTGGGATTGGTGGAAGAGGCTTTGGAGAAATTGGCTGTGAATTAATATAAATGAGCTCACCTGGATTGTAGAAGGAATTACTTTGAAGAAATAATAGGATTTTGATCCAAATGAGCTTAACTTGATTGTTTTCAAAAGTTATGTTCAAACCTCATCTCATTTCAATTACTTACCTGGTGACATACCGCAAGCTCGGCTCCGTTTATAGTTTACCTGCTTATTGGTGCACAAGTAATTTTTGTGTTAAATATTCTGTTTTCGATCCTAAAAAGAAGAAGAACAAAGTAATTTCACCTGTAACTTTTTGCCCCTCTTTCGGTCTTAGTGATGTTTGAAACTTAATTCGTAATTCCTTCAAGTTTCTTACATTTACTTTCAGAATAAATTCAAATC
>CBFGPJ010000491.1:0-2935 GCA_965650615.1 uncultured Fluviicola sp.
GCACTTGAACTAAATGCGCTGATCCCACCGTTAAAACTGATATTTCCATTGTTATTCAACCACACCTGGGTTTTGCTGTCACCGAAAAAACAAAAGGTAAAAGGCAAGGTCAAAGGACTTACTGTTGCCCAACCGTCATCGGCTGCCGTAACTTCCAATCCAGGTCCGGGTGGATCGAAATACCCACTGCAGCCCTGCGCCTTTGTCGGAAAGAATTCTGATATATATACTCCTTCTAATTCTTCAGGATTAACCATCTCGGAAGAAAGAATTACTTCGTTACCGGTTAATGCCCCAATCGCTTTTAAAGAATCATACTCGTGTGCATACATATAATTGATGTCCTGAGCAAAGCTGATTGAAGAAATTCCAAGGCTTAGTGTAATAAAAAAGTGTTTTAATTTCATTTGTCTGGTGTATTTTGAAATTGGAGATTCATATTGAAGAGTGATAAAACTAATAAAAAGTTGCACGCTTAGTTAAATTTTGATGAAACGATTCGTTCCAAAATTCGGTAGATTCTTTAAAACACAAGCCTATTTATCTGACTCTCAACACCTCCTGAAAACAGGTTTTCAAGGATTTAGACGGGCCAAATGATCCAGAATGTGAATAAAAAAATAACATTGCTTCCATTTTAGCATTATACCTCTTAAAAAGAACAAAATATAAATAGTAGATTTGCATTGCCAAATAGGAATAAATAATGGAAATTCAACAATTACAAGCAATTGCATCACAGGTACGAAGAGATATCGTCCGAATGGTTTCGGGAGCAAATTCAGGGCATCCGGGAGGGTCTTTGGGATGTGCAGATTTCTTAACCGTACTTTATTTTGAAATGATGAAACACAATCCGGACCATTTTTCAATGGACGGAAAAGAGGAAGACTTATTTTTCCTTTCAAATGGTCACATTTCTCCTGTTTGGTATTCTGTTTTAGCAAGAGCCGGTTACTTTCCAATTGATGAATTAAGCACTTTTCGCAAGTTGAACGCAAGGCTTCAGGGACATCCAAGTACGGATAAAAAAATCCCGGGTGTACGCATGGCTTCAGGTTCGCTCGGACAAGGTCTTTCCAACGCAATCGGTGCTGCATTGACTAAAAAATTGAATCACGATAAGCGCATTGTTTATACACTGCATGGTGACGGTGAATTACAGGAAGGTCAGATTTGGGAAGCAGCAATGTACGCAGCAGCAAATAAAGTTGATAACCTGATTGCTACCATTGATTATAACGGACGTCAAATCGATGGTGATGTGGAAGACGTACTTTCTTTAGGTGACCTGAACGGAAAATGGCAAGCTTTTGGATGGGAAGTTTTGGAAATGGACGGACACAGTTATCCGGACCTGATCGAAACACTAAACAAAGCTAAGAGTATGACCGGAAACGGAAAACCAATCGTGATTATTATGAAAACAGAAATGGGTCAGGGAGTTGACTACATGGTAGGTTCTCATAAATGGCACGGTGTTGCTCCGAATGTGGAACAATTGCAGGAAGCTTTGATCCAGTTGGAAGAAACGTTAGGAGATTATTAATGAGACAGTGCGCGGTCATTTTTTGCTTTATCTTTTTGGGCTTTTTTAAAGCTCAGGGGCAACAACTGACCCGTATTTTGTTTATTCTCGATGCGTCCAATTCCATGAATGCCAAGTGGGACGGATCACAAACCCGTATTGATGCAGCCAAGGAATTACTGATCAAAACTGTCGATAGCCTGAATGGGGCCGCAAATTTGCAGATCGCTCTGCGTGTTTACGGTCATCAGTCACCTATTACGGCAACTTACCAGGATTGTAACGATACCAAACTGGAAGTCCCTTTCGGACCGGATAATTTTACGCGGGTCCGGAATAAAATCAAAACAATCCTGGCGAAGGGAACCACTCCTATCGCCCGCTCCCTGGAAGCAGCTGCAGCGGATTTCCCCGATACCAATGCGCGGAATATTATCATTTTGATCACCGACGGATTGGAAGCATGTGATAAGGATCCGTGTGTCATCGCCAAGAAATTGCACGATAAAGGAGTGAAAGTAACGCCTTTCGTAATTGGTTTAGGTTTGGATATTTCCTACCTCGATCAATTCAAATGTATCGGAAGTTACATGGAAGCGGAAACAAAAGAATCCTTCAAAAACGTATTGAAAACGGTTGTTTCCAAAGCGGTAATAAACACCACCGTTCAAATCAATCTCAATAACATTCATAAAGTGCCGATTGAAACGGACGTTACCATGTTCCTGTACAAAGCCGGCACGAAAGAATTGATGTACACCTTTGTTCATACCTTGGACCGTCAGGGAAATCCGGATACATTAACCATGGATCCATCCTATAAATACGACCTGATAGTGAATACTATTCCCAAGGTCTATAAGAACAACATTTCCATTATCAAGAACACACACAATGTAATTCCGGTGGATTGCCCGCAGGGGTTTATTAAGCTCCGCTTTACGAATGCCACCAGTCCTTACCAGGTGGTTTCACGGGTTTATAAAAAAACGGATCAACTGACACTGAACGCACAATTGGTTGGCTCAACAGACAAATACATTGTTGGTGATTATGAAGTAGAGATCCTGACACTTCCACGTATCTACCACACGGTGAAAGTCACTCAAAGTGCAACCGAAACAATTGATTTACCGGCTCCGGGACAATTAACTTACAGTGCAACTAAAATGATTGCTGCACAGATCTTTGTGGAGAATGACAATGGCACTGTTGATTGGGTTTGTAACCTCGATCAGGTGAATCTAAAGGGTTTCATCTACCTGCAGCCTGGTAATTATCGCCTGGTTTACAGGCAGAAACAACTCCGGTCAACAACCTACACAGTAGAAAAGAAATTTAAAATACAATCCAATAAAACAACTTCGATTAATTTATAACAATGAAGCAATTTGAAATTTTAGGAAA
>CBFGPJ010000492.1:0-2926 GCA_965650615.1 uncultured Fluviicola sp.
AGAACCCACGACGGTTCGCAGTAGCCATTTCACTTAAATAGGTTGCCGAAACACCATATTCGCCGCCTACACTGAGCCCTTGCAAAAGGCGCGCAATCAGGAGCAGGACAGGTGCCAAAACTCCGATTGTGGAGTAGGATGGCGTCATAGCGATTAGCAAAGACCCGAATGACATCAGCAAAACAGAAAGTGTCATGGCCTGTTTTCGCCCGATCCGGTCGGCAATTCCCCCGAACATCCATCCTCCGATGGGCCGCATTAAGAAACCGACTGCAAAAATCCCTGCTGTATTAAGTAATTGGGCTGTTCGATTTGCTTCCGGGAAAAAAACACCTGAAAAATAGAGCGAAAATGCCGAGTAAGCATACCAGTCGTACCATTCTACCAGGTTCCCGATCGAACCTCCGATGATGGATTTCAAACGCTGAACAGCTATTTTTTCTTCCTGTTTCATGAGGTGTAAAATTAGTAGTTTTTTTATTAAATTTATTTTCCCTGAAAGCATTGATTTCACTGGGTTTTTCAACTTTTTTCAGTGCCTCATATAGGTCGTAAATACACTACGTTCTACATCCCTATCTTTGTCTTATCAAAATGAAACAAATGAGACAATTTCTAAGGACAAGCGATAAGCACTCCATTTACTGATCAACTGAACCTAAATCACCACCGGCCAACCTAACCACCACTACCGAAACCACCTGCCACTTTTAGATGAAACCTAACCACTATTCATCTACATAACCAACCACTACTACTTTGTAAATTGCAGTGAATTCAGGCTACTGATTCACTGCAATTCGTTATATTAGGAAATTCGTTTTTGTAATTCGTATTTTTGAATTAAATCATGGTTTACCTGCAATACTTCCACACACCTTACGGTGAATTGGTCCTCGGAGAATCCGGCGGGGAATTGTGTTTGTGCGACTGGAAGTACCGTAAAATGCGGGAACAGATAGATTCACGGATTCAAACGGGGCTACAGGCAGAGTTTAAACTGGAAGAAACAGACCTGTTGGATGAAGCTAAATCCCAGCTCAACGAATACTTTGCAAAAGAGCGTATCACATTCGATCTTCCGCTTTTATTTGTGGGAAGTGATTTCCAGAAATCCGTTTGGGAGAAATTACTCACGATTCCATATGGAAAGACGACAAGTTACCTGGAACTTTCCCGGACCCTCGGAGATGAAAAAGCAATTCGTGCAGTTGCTACTGCGAACGGGGCCAATGCCATTTCGATCATTGTTCCCTGTCATCGCGTCATTGGAAGTGACGGAAGCTTAACGGGTTACGCAGGCGGACTGAATGCAAAACAAAAACTCCTGCAACTGGAAGGGATGAATTTTGGTGAGCAGTTAGAAGTATTCTGACCGTTAAAAGATCCTGTAAATGTTAAATATTCATTAAAAAAGCAATTCAACTCGTTGCTAACTTCCCTAAATTCAATTGGTTTCCAAAAGTATACTAGTATCTGAAAGAAATTAATTTGGTTACAATAGAAATATTTACCTAGGTTTGTATCTCAAAAATTTGATATGAATTTAACGAAAGGAATCTTGTTGGGTGTAACCAGCGGAATAGTAGCATCAGGAGTAAGTATGTTGTATAACAAGGTATACAGTGAGGCCTTTTACATTGATTTTCACACAGTGTTGAATGCATCGGGAATGATTATGGCTTGCATGATCGGGTGTATTTTAATGGCATTGGGATATGTAATCGCTGCTCGTTTAAAAAGACCGCTTTTGATTCCAATCTTAAATGTTTTATATTGTATCCTGAGTTTTGCAAGCATCATCGGAGTGTTGTCGTTTAAACTTCCTTTGGATGTAGAATTTCCTGAAATGTTCCCGGGATTAGCTGTTCCGATGCATTTCTTCCCTGCTTTGAGCTTTTTAGCTCTGGTTCCATTTTTTTGGAAACACGAATCACGTAATTAAATTAAAGAAGCGGAAAAGCCGAACACCGTAACACAAAGTAGGCGCTTAAAACAATCAAACAAATATGAAACGTTCAGTAACAATTATCGCGGCTGCTTTCGCAGGTTTAGCGTTGTCTTTCACAGTTGCAACATCATCTATCTGGTCTTCTGACGCAACACACTCAAGACTTGGGTTTACAGTAAAACACATGGGAATCTCCGATTTCAACGGGAGCTTCAACACGTATGAGGTTAAAATGACCGCTACAAAAGAAGATTTTTCTGATGCAAAAGTGGAATTAACAGGTGACATCGCAAGTATCAACACCGCAAACGAAATGCGCGATAACCACTTGAAAGGTGCGGATTTCTTCGATGCTGAGAAATTCCCGAAATTCACATTCGTGAGTAAATCATTTACAAAAGTTGCAAAATCTAAAAACGAATTCAAAGTAGTTGGTGATTTAACATTGCACGGTGTAACGAAAGAAGTTACAATGACTGCTGTTCATAACGGGACAATTACAAACCCAATGAACAAAAAAGAAGTAAGCGGTTTCAAAATGACAGGAACAATTAACAGACTTGACTTCAAAGTTGGTGGAGAAAACCCAGGTTTGAGCAATGATGTACACGTTACTGCTGACTTGGAATTGGTTAAAGAATAATCATGAAAAGAACAGTTTCTTTGATGGCAATACTCCTCCTGATTGGGGGAGTATTTGCATTCACGCAAGTAAAAACGTGGAAGATCGGGAAAGATTACAGCGTTGATTTCTCTGCAAAGGGAGTAAACGGGATCTTTAAAACGATGACCGGTACTGTCAATTTTGACGAAGCGAAGTTATCCGAGTCCAAATTTGTTTTTACTATTGATGTGAATTCGATCAATACCGGGAACGGTTTGCAAAACAAACATGCTTTAGGGGATGAGTGGTTCAATGCAGACAAGTACCCGAACATCAAATTTACGTCTTCTTCCTTCGAAAAAAAGGATAAC
>CBFGPJ010000493.1:0-2923 GCA_965650615.1 uncultured Fluviicola sp.
ACAGGTGCATCAACAGCGCAATTGGCAATTATTTTGGTGGATGCGCGAAATGGGATTACGGACCAGACTAAGCGGCACAGTATTATTTCTGCTGTTCTTGGAATACCACAGGTTTTGCTTTGCATCAACAAAATGGACCTGGTGAATTACAGTGAGCAGCGCTTCGACGAAATTGTTTCCGAATACAATGAATTCTCCAAAAAGATCGGATTGAAGAAAGTGGATTACATTCCGGCTTCAGCTTTGGCAGGAGAAAATGTAGTGCATAGGAGTATACTGATGAACTGGTATCCGGGGCCATCTTTGCTTCAATACCTTGAAAATATCGAAATAGCGACTTCCGAAGGTTCTGATGAGGCGCGCTTCCAGGTCCAATATGTGATTCGTCCTCAAACGGAAGAATTGCATGATTATCGGGGGTACGCAGGAAGTGTTTTGAACGGGACATTCCGGGTTGGAGATCAAGTAACGATTTTACCTTCCGGATTAACAAGCAGAATTTCAAAGATTGAAAGCAACCTGAAAGAGGTTAATCATGCGGGAAAAAGCCAGCCGGTAGTTCTTCATTTGGAAGATGATTTAGATATCAGTCGCGGAAATACGATCGTTCCTTCGAATTCCTTACCGGTATCCGAAAAGTCGTTAGACGCAACGATTTGCTGGATGGATAGTAAAGCCTTTAATCCGGGACAAAAATTCATCCTGCAGCAAAACAGTTTTCGAACGAAAGCTGCAATCAGGGAAATTTATTCCAGGATCGATATCCACAGTTTCCGGGACCTGGAAAGTGACGGAACTCTTGCATTGAATGAATTGGCAAAAGTTTCTCTTAAAACAGCGGAGGAAGTGAGCTATGACCCGTTCAATCGATTGGCGAAAACCGGATCTTTCATCTTAATCAACGAAAATACAAATCAAACAGTGGCCGCGGGAGTCATTTGAATTGAAAAGTGACTTCGACTACGCTCAGTCACCTTGAGGGAATTACACATTTTGAGAAGGGTGGCTGAGCGTAGTCGAAGTCAGCCATTGAACCAAATTATTAAACAAACAAGTCATGATCGAAACAGATATCATTATTATTGGAGCAGGGCCGGTTGGTCTCTTTACAGTTTTTGAAGCCGGATTGTTAAAACTGCGTTGTCATTTGATTGACTCGCTTCCGCAACCGGGCGGACAATGTTCGGAAATCTATCCTAAAAAACCGATTTATGATATTCCGGGATTTCCATCCGTTTTGGCTGGTGACCTGGTTGATAACCTGATGGAACAGGCGGCACCGTTTAAACCTGGTTTCACACTTGGGGAAGCAGCTTCAACTATTGAGAAACAGGATGACGAATCGTTTATCGTTACAACCGTAAAAGGAACAAAACACAAAGCTCCGGTGGTAATGATTGCCGGCGGATTGGGAGTATTCGAACCACGGAAACCACCAATTGAGAGCATCGGGCTTTTTGAAGAAAAAGGAGTCGATTATATGATCAAAGACCCGGAAGTTTTCCGCGGGAAGAAATGTGTCATCGCGGGTGGAGGAGATTCCGCATTGGATTGGTCCATTTACCTGGCAGAAAACAACATTGCTTCAGAGGTGACTTTGGTGCATCGAAGTGCTTCGTTCCGCGGACATTTGGATTCCGTTCAAAAAGTCATTGATATGGCGGGTTCCGGAAAAATCTCCCTGATTACGGAAGCTGAAGTAACGGATTTGAAAGGTGGAAGTTCGTTGGAAGAAGTCGTGATCAGTCATTCGAAAAATGGAGAAATCATTACCAAAGCAGATCATTTTATTCCATTGTTCGGCTTGAAGCCATCACTTGGTCCGATTGCCGATTGGGGATTGGAAATCGAGAAAAGTGCGATCAAGGTTAATACGCTCGATTATTCAACCAACATTCCCGGGATTTATGCCATTGGCGATGTAAATACGTATGAAAATAAACTGAAGTTGATCCTGTGTGGTTTCCATGAAGGAACATTGGCTGTTCAATCTGCATTTGCACGGATTCACCCGGATAAAAAGAATATTCTGAAGTATACGACTGTAAATGGTGTAAATGGATTTTAGTTGTCCTTGAAATCGTGACGTAATATTGCGTTATTACGTCACGATTAGTGTGAATGTCATTTCATAGCAGATATTAGACATTTTGAAAGAGTATAAATAAAAAAATCCCCGGTTCCCGTACATACGGGACCGGGGATTTTTGTTGTGTTTTGTTTCTTAGTGCGAATGTCCTTCGTGACTGTGCCCATCGCCTTCTTTATGCTCATGGTCGTGATCTTCATTTGCAGAACAAAGCCCTACAATTTGATGGAACACATCATGCAAACCCGAAAGTGATTTCGTGATCTTTTTATCACTAGCTCCTTTTTTGATAGCAGCTTCTAATTTCTGACTGTCAGTTACTAACTTATCAACTGCTTTCTTTACTTTGTCATTGTTGAAATCAGCAGGGAACTTTGAAGCCTGAAGTGTTTTTGCTTTTTGGACCATCTCACCGATACGGGTTTTGATTGGCTCTAAATTTCCTTCTTCACTTGGGTGGAATGTTTGTGCCATTACTTTATGGAACTCTTTCAACTCAGCCCAGTCCTGTAATTTGCTTTGTGCAGTTGCCTGGTTTGCCAATGCAGCAATTCCAAAACCAACCAATAGTAATAAAGCTATTTTTCTCATTTTTGTCTTTTTAGTGCCGTAAAATTAGGGATGATTTTTATACTTAAATTATAAATTACAATAAATTAAAAGTTTAACTAACAGAATAAAACGATTCTAAATAAAATAGAATAAAAAAAGTCACTACCAATGAGATAGTGACTTAAATAAGAATTAGTATAAAAAAGGATCAACGCTTGATCAGGCGACTGAATTTTTCTCCTGTAGTTTTTGAAATAACCTGAAGAATATAGGTTCCCTGGG
>CBFGPJ010000494.1:0-2905 GCA_965650615.1 uncultured Fluviicola sp.
AAAAGTACTTGCAAAATACTGTCCCCGGTCAATGAGCTCATCAGGGATTTTGGGATGATATCCAAAATAAAATGCGTCAGCGTGTGTTCTTTGGAAGCCGAAACATAATCCTGTATTTCCTTCGGATTCAATGATTTCGGATCAATATGCATTCCTGAACCTACTTGTATCAGATTACTGACGATCATTCCTAAGATCAATGCCAGGGTAGAGAACGTAATGAAATAAATAAATGCTTTGCCGGTAACACGTCCAACCGATTTTAAATCAGACATCGACGCAATTCCGGTGGAAACAGTAATGAAAATAACCGGTGCAATGATCATTTTCACCAGGGCAATAAATCCGTCTCCGAGCAATTTTAGGTTGATCGCTTTATCCGGTAAAAAATGACCTAAAAGAATCCCGAGTATGATGGCTATCAATACTTGAAAATACAAAGCTCTATACCAGGGTTTCGGTTTTACAGGTTTCGCGTTAAGGTCTATTTCCATCGGAGAATTTCTTTTTTAGAGAATAATTTTGTTGAATATATTAATTATTGGTCAATTGAGATCTTTTGCCTGTTTAAATGCAGCTCATTCCTCTACAAAGTCCAGGTCTCTTCCATGCGTTTCCGGGATGCTCCAGGTGCTGTAAATCCCGATCGCAAAAGATACGAATCCCACAATTCCTGCAGCAACTAATGCGTTATACCCGCTTCCGGTCAATGATTCAAATCCGATCGTCATTAATATTACCGTTCCCCGAACCATATTCGGGATTGTTGTTGCCGCCGTGGATCGGATATTTGTTCCGAACTGCTCTGCGCCAATGGTTACAAACATGGCCCAATAGCCGGTTCCAAAACCAAACCAGCAGCACATAAAATAATACATTCCCGCAGAATGGATCGTTCCGGAAAGGATCCAAACCACACTGACCAGTGTAAAGGCCATCATCCATAAAATGGATTTTCTACGTGATTTCAGCCAATGACTCAAAACACCGCTGAAAATATCCCCTGCCGAAATACCGATGTATCCCCACATAATTGCATCCCCCGGATTAATTCCGCCTTTGATCCCCAAAGCTTCTCCGAAAACATTCCCGAACATAGCCAGGATCCCGATACAAAACCAGGTTGGCAGCCCGATGCCAATGCAGCGGAGATACCTCCAAAAACGATTCCAATTGGTAAAGAACATCAGGAAATTCCCTCTGCTCACTTCCCTTTTTTTCGTTTCATTAAAAATTCCGGATTCCAGCACTCCGATTCGAAGTAAAAGCAAACCGATCCCCATTCCGCCTCCGATAAAATAGGCAATATTCCAGTCGGGAGTCAGTTTCACAGTCAAATTAGCCACTACTGCTCCTGAAAGCCCGATCCCCGCAACCAGCGAAGTACCCAGAGCACGTAATTCTTTCGGCAAGACCTCCGAAACGAGGGTAATTCCCGCCCCAAGCTCACCTGCTAATCCAATCCCGGCAATGAAACGTAAAGCAACATAGGTGTAAGTAAGATTCTCCTTATCATTTGGAAAATACGGCAGGAAGCCGCACATGATATTTGCCAGGGAATACATCACGATCGACCCGAAAAGAACCGATAAGCGTCCTTTCTTATCTCCCAGGATTCCCCATAAAATTCCACCCAAAAGCAAACCGCCCATCTGCCAATTAACAATCAGCGTACCAACATGTGTAATCTCATTTTTAGTAAATCCCAATCCCTGTAAGCTTGGAACACGAACAATTCCGAAAAGAAGCAGATCGTAAATATCTACGAAGTAACCCAATGCTGCCACAATCACGGGAAGGGACCAAAGAGGTTTGTAAGAGGCAATTTTTTCCAAAGCAGTTTGTTTGAGCCGAAAGTAATCATTGAAAAGGTAACTTCGACTCCGCTCAGCTACCTTTTTTCAAAAAAACAAAACATGTAACGAGGTGACTGAGCGGAGTCGAAGGCACAATTAATTCGTAATTCGTAATTTTGAAGCATGAGTTCCGATCAAAAATACATGCTTCGTGCGCTGCAATTGGCGAAATTGGGTGGTGTTGCCACCAAATCTAATCCACTGGTCGGAGCAGTCATTGTTCTCAAGGATGAAATCATCGGAGAAGGATATCACCAAAAATATGGTGAAGCACATGCGGAAGTCAATGCTGTGAATGCTGTAAAAGACAAATCGCTGCTGAAAGAGGCTACTATTTACGTGACGCTTGAACCCTGCTCCCATTTCGGAAAAACGCCACCATGCGCAGATTTGTTGATCTGCTCGGGATTCAAACGCGTGGTCATTGCACAGATAGACCCCTTTTCGGAAGTTTCAGGACGTGGCATTGAAAAACTCAGAAATGCGGGGATCCGGGTAGATTGCGGCATTCTTGAAAAAGAAGCCCGGGAATTGAATAAACGCTTCATTACTTTTCACACCAAAAAGCGTCCATATATTACATTAAAATGGGCTCAAACAAGTGATGGATTCATAGACCGTGACCGTTCGATAAATCAGGAAAGCGGCATCAACTGGATATCACAACCTGAAACACAAGTGATTACACACCAAATCCGTAGTACGGAACAGGCTATTCTGGTTGGTTGGCGCACCATTCAAAACGATAATCCTTCACTCACCACACGCGCTTTCAAAGGGCCCAATCCGCTTCGGATCGTTATTGATCCGCAATTACAGGCACCAAAAGAAGCCACGGTCTTTACTGACGGATTAAACACACTTGTCCTCAATTTGCTGGAAGACCGTGACATGAATGCTGTTACCTATATCAAAATGAAAGAACTGGGTCCGGAATCCATATTGAAGTTCCTGTTTGAAAACAACATCAGTTCGGTGCTGATAGAAGGCGGAGCAAATACCATTTCCCGTTTCATTGAAACCAATTTGTGGGATGAAGCACTTGTCAT
>CBFGPJ010000495.1:0-2900 GCA_965650615.1 uncultured Fluviicola sp.
TCCCAAGTCATCATGCATATCATATGCAATCCGGTCCCGTTCATTTTGAACTGCGCGTTGTTTTTCAAGAATACCTCTTTGTTTCTCGATTTTGCGCAAAAAGTACATCCGGGTAACGAAAAATATCAATCCGGAGATTGCCAGAAAAAGGAGTGTTTTAAACCACCAGGTACGATACCAGGGAGTTGCAATCTCAAAGCGCAAGGGACTTTTCAAGTACACCCATGTTTTCGTTCCGGGAATTTTACCACGCAAATGAAAAATATAAGTCCCATACGGGAGGGATGGAAAGTTTACACTTGAGTTTGTTCCGATTGAAACCCAATTTCCGGATGCTCCTTCCAGCAAATAACTGTATTCTATCTTTTCCTTACCAGGGGAATTCAAAGGTGTAAAGGTTAGCTGCACTGTATTCTGGTCCGGTGGAAAATAATAGGACTTCCCGTTTTTCAACGCTTGTTTTTGATTGGAAACCAGGAACTCATCAATGAAAATCCCAATTTCAAGATGTTTTGTATTCAACAATTTATCGGGAAAGAACTTCAACAGGTAATTATCACATGCAATCCATAACCTGTTTGTCCGCTTATCAAAATAAGATGACTGATCAAAACGTCCGGACGGAAATCCCGTTTCAACACCATATACCCGGACTGTTTTCAAATCGGAATTTAAACAAGCCAATCCTTTCTTTGTTCCGATCCACAATCGTTCCTTGTTATCAAAGACCAGGTTGTAAACATAATTCGATGGGATTCCCTGCTTTTTTCCGAAAAATGTGATCTTTTTTGTTGCAACATGATAACACACCAACCCACCCCCATCAAAACCTACCCACACATTTCCTTTTTTGTCGGTTGTTAAACAAAAAATGATACTTTGATGTTGCTTTTCGAAAATAGCAGCAAAATCAACTTCTTCAAAACGATCTTCCTTTTTAATCCAATGTGTAAGGATTTGTGTCTTATTACTTGAAAACCAAAGATCTCCGTTGGGCGCTTCTGACGAATAGATAAAATAAGATCCGGTAAAAGAAGACTTCGCTTTCGAAAAATGGCTCACTTGTTTCGTTTTTGGATTGTAGCGCACCAAGCCTCCTCCTGAATTGGCGCTGAACCACCAATCTCCGGAACTGTGTCTCAAGCCCATGGTTACCAGTTCCGAGCCCATAAAGTAATCCTTTAAGAAAGAAAGTTCCCTGGTTTGACCGGAACGGAGATCTACTGTTTTCAGTATCGTTCCTTTTCCACCGTGCACCAATTGATATCCATCCCTGAACACAAACCAGGAACCGGATAATTGCTCTTTATGATAGGGAATTGTTTTCTTACTCTTTTCGTTGATCTGATAAACCCCATGATTGTATTTAACGGCAAGTATTTCATTCCCGGAAATCCGGCACATATTCATCAGTGGAATATCCGAGCTCAACTTCAAATCCCAATTATCAATTAAAGCAGTATTCCTGTTCAGCATACTGAGTCCATTATAGGTAGTGACCCATAAATTTTGAAAGCGATCCAGGAAGATATTATTGGTTTGGTTATCTACAATTGAAAAGGGAATTTGTGCATTGTGCGAATACACTGTGGCCTGATGTGTTACCAGGTTCCAGTGAGCGATTCCCATTGTTCCGGAAACCCAAACCCATTGCTTGTTATTTTCATCCGGAATAATCTTATTCGGTAATCCGCATAAGTTACTGCTCAGGGAGGCCAAATTCCATGTCCGGATCATTTTCCCTGAATAATCTGTCTGAATTAATCCCTGGAAGAAATTTACAAAATACAGGTGTTCCCGAACCCGGTCTACATGTATTAACTCATATCCCGTATTGAACAGGTTCTCAGTTGGAAGTTCGGGTGAAAATTTCTGAAAACGTCCGGTTTTAAAATCAAACAGAAAGTATTCAAAGATAGAATTGATCACGCATTGGGATGGGGAAAGCATTTTCAATAGAATCCCATTTCCCTTTTTCTTTAAAGGTGGGGCGATCTTTTGAATGATTTCCAACTGTTTGTTCAGAATGAAAACCGTATCAATGGATGATACCGCCAGTGTGTTTTTATCAATCCGGGTAATATCTGCTGTAACCTTTCCCTTCAGACTTTTTACGGGTATCAGTTTCTGAGAAACTGTATTCAATACAAAAGCCTCTGAATTTCCCAGATTTAAAAGCAGCAGATTCGGAGCATATTCAAAAAATATGCGGGAATTATCCAGTAATTGCTTTTCACCAAGCATTTCACTCGGATAATAGGATTTAAAATTTGCCCCGTCAAAGCGATTGATTCCACCTTGTGTTGAAATCCAATAAAATCCACGGCTATCCTGTGCAACTCCTGAACAGACAGCCTCACACAAACCATCCGACATTCCATAATTGATGAATTGTCCGGTGTTGGCCTGGCCTGATACACAGAGCCAAAATCCAAGAAAGAAAATCAGTATGCAGCACCTATATAACAAACCGTAGTTTTGATTGAGTTTAACCAAAACTACGGTTTTAGGAGTTATTTTCTATTATTCAGTTAAAATTCAATCATTACTCCTAAGAATGTCCCTGTCTTTTTCATCCCGCAGGATTAAGCGTAAAGAAGTATCCCCTGTAATATATCTCCAGGCCCAGTTAAAAAACACCACAATCTTATTCCGTATACTTAGAATGAGCATCAGGTGGAGTACCATCCAAACCATCCAGGCAAAATAACCCTGGAATTTGAAATTGGGTAATTCAACAACTGCTTTGTGCTTTCCAACAGTAGCCATCGTTCCCTTGTCTTTGTATTCGAAAGGAGACATTTTTCCTCCCGACCAGCGTGCACGAAAATTCCTTGCCAGTGTTTTCCCCTGATTGATCGCTACGTTCGCTAATTGTGGATGCCCTTGCGGATATTTCT
>CBFGPJ010000496.1:0-2881 GCA_965650615.1 uncultured Fluviicola sp.
AATTGGCCGGTCGACATCACAAACGCATCAATGGTAGAAGTTGGTGTAGCAATGTCGGTTAATAATACCCGGTCTCCGGGAGCAAATAACTCTTCCAGGTCACCTGTCGTAATTGTAAACGTGTTTCCGGATGCAGTTCCGGTATAAGTGGTCGTAGCCGTATTATTTTCAATTTCTCTCAGACCGGAATGATACCAGTGTGCCGGATACGAGAATTGGTACAATTTGTCATTGAATTCATCCGTTAAATTACTTGCAATGGTTGCACCTGAATATTTGTCGTAAATCAAATTCTCAGCAGTATTGTGTGAATTTAAATTGATCGTTTCAATACTTTTCACCCGTGCATAATAATTGATGTGTTTCACCAATGTATACGAATAGAATGCACGATCGCTTTTATTCCAGGTGTAATACGGCGAGAACGATAAATAAGGTGGAACGAAGGTAATTCCGATCCCCAAACCTCCGATATGGAACTTGGAGAAATCTTCAACGGCACGTTGCTCGGTATGGATATCATACTCCAACGCTACATTGTAATTTTTGACTTCCCCGTTTCTGTCCAGCATCGGAACTGTTTCATACGGACCATAGTAGGTGTATTTGGTAGAGAATTGATCATGTCCGTCACCATCCTGTGTGGTGTACTCAATCGGTTTCCCATGAAAATCATTCGTTGCCAGGTAATATCCTTCGGTAAATCCATAGAAGTCTAAGCCTTTTGCACCCAGGAATTTCCCAATGGAGCGTTTATTGGAGTACAGACTCTTGTGTCCGTCGTCCTGAGCTCCGATACTCGTGTAATCTTCAAGCGTTGCATAGTCATTTTCCTTGAAAGTATGGTACTTCGAAATGGATTTCCCTTTGTTTTCAGAACCACCGAACGTTACGTGAACTTCACTGTACCCGACATTTGCAGTAGGATAAAGCGGCCTGAAAACAGGTAATACGTGGAACCGGGTTTCGTCAACGAATTTTTCTTTAATATTCACATATGTGTCCCAGGCGTAATGTACATTTTCATCGCTGATCTGCATGGGTTCGAATGCGGCAACACCTCTGCTTTCTCCGGTACGTGGATCTCCGTAAGAATAATCCCAGCTATAGTTACTGGTGTATTCCCCGGAAAGCGCATTCCAGTTATCCGAATAGGTAATATTTGTTACACAGGCATTTCCACCGACTTTCCGGTTATCCGCTTCATACAGTTTCAACAATGTTTTGGAAGGGATCAATTTACTGGCATAATGTGCTTCTTCGATCATGTATTTATAGATCAATGTGCCGAAAAGAACACGTTTATCAATGTTGCTATCAATATCAGATTCACAGCCGTCGCATGCCCCGTAAATCTTATCCGGTAAGTTCTGTCGTGCATAATCCAAAGCAACGCGTTGGATCGGATGGATCAGAGTCCCATGTTTTGCCCACTTTTCTTTGCGTTTATCATTCGATTCCATTTCTGAAATATCAAACAGTTCCACAATAGCATAACCGTATTTGATAGATCCGTCAGATGCTGGCGGCATCGCTCCGATAACACTGTTTCCCTTATCTAAGGGTAAAAACATCGGGATCAATTCTTCCACACCGGGTTTGATCTCTACCTGTGCCTTAATGAAAAGCTGATTCAGTACTTCTCCGGTATAAGGATCTCTGAAGTACAGATCACGGATCTTATCGGAAGCCTGAGACTGCGAAAGTCCGGAACCGGAAATCTCTTTGTCCAGTTTAAAAATGATCACATTTCTAAAATAGGTCGCAATCCCTGAATTCAATAAAAATTCACTGGAAAGCCCCAGAGAACCATCCCAGGTAGAACCGAACATCGGGTACAATTCCTGCTCGGTCATCATTCCTGCAATAGTGAAGTGTCTCATGGCACGTTTGTTCTGGACGTAGGAATAATGATCGCTATCGTAACTCACAGTCAGTTCACCTCCGGTAGGCAGTTTGATATTCGTTAACTTCCATGCAGATCCGCGTTCAATAGCTTCTGCAGCTGCCGTAACGGAATACTTGTTATGGGTGTAGGGGTAAATATTATTAGGCAATTGGCTGTCGTTTGGCTGGTAGCAGCCCCACGCATCAACATTTTGGTAGCTGAATGCAGGGTTGGTAGCGTAATCAAATTCGTAGTTACTCAGTCCGGATTCCAGTGATTTTCCTCCGGTGACACGCACACTGATCAGTGTTAATTTCCCGGATTCAGCCGGTGCACCGCCATAAGTTTCTTCGTTACCTGCAAAGTTGGGGCATAGACTGTAGTCATACTCAAACCATACCGTTTGCAGTTCTGTTGCGTTTGATCCGTTCTTGTAATAATCGTCTCTGTTGTAAAGAATGATTTTCTCCAGTTTCTTCAAACCGGTAGCAGATGTATTGATAAAACCGTTCTCATCCGCAGGATGTCCGTCTTTACGGGTTCCCAAAACGAATACTGCGATCAGGTTTTTGCCTTCCACACTATGCGTATACCAAAGCTCCTTTTCACCGTAAGAATAATTTCCGATATCGTCCAGGGTGGTCCCAAGGAATCCTGGGTTGTAATATGCTTTGGGAGTTGAACCGAAAGAAGCTTTTCCGCTGATTGGTAATCTCCATTGGTAACTTTCCGTTACCCGGGTATAATTGATTTTGTGATAAGATCCTACATCATCCAAAGATGGGCCATCGCTCAAGCGATCTACATAGTCGGGACCCAATACCTGTGTAAGCAAAAAGGAGTGAGCAAATTCCGGTACTTTCGTTTTATTATAGTAATTGGACCTTCCTCTGGTATTTCCGGTAGAATTATCAGCTGAAAGGCCTGTGGCACTGGCCCTCTGTAAAATGTTTCACGTCTTTCACTTGTCCGGGAAGAATATCTCCGTCCTCA
>CBFGPJ010000497.1:0-2871 GCA_965650615.1 uncultured Fluviicola sp.
TCCCATTTCAATTGCCTCGATTGGATATTTAATCAAGTTTATTAGATCGGTTTTAAATTGTTGGAAGCCTTTTATGTAAATCGGCCCCATATTGTTTGTTGAATCGGGACAAGCGACTGTATCTTTTTCCAATTCTATCACATCTTCTTTTGTGATAATGTAAGGAGTTAATATCTGTACTTTGTGAAGATCAGTCAAGTTCAGGATTTCGTCTCTTTCAACTGACTGGTGATTAGAAATCGTTATATACCCACTCTCTTCAATATAATCCAATCTTACGGTATTGTAATAATAATTTCCATTCTCAAGGGAATCAAAAAAAATGATGCCTGATTCGTTCGTATAACCTGTTTTTAAGACACGTGGTTTTCTACCTGTAGTCAGCAATTCCACTTTTACGTCATTAATTCCTTTTTTGTCAAAACGATCAAGAACGGTTAATTTAAAACTTGCAAAAGTGCTTGCTCCGGATGTGAAACTTAAAAGGCAGATTAAAAGTAGAATATAGACTGTTTTCATGCTTCAAATATACTTGTTTTTCAAAAGATGATTTGTTGAATTTATTTGTATTATTATGATACTAATTTGCTATCCATGTGAGACGTTAATCAAATTCTGGAATGGATCAAAGTCATTCGTCAGTTTCAGCCGAACGTTACTCGAAATTCAATTTGGTTTCCCGCATTTGATTCAGATGAGGAAGATCCTCTTGATAATTAATCCATTGCTAATTAATAATTTCAGTAAGAAAGACCGATAATTCCCAGCAGTAATTTCTCCAGCAAACCAAATAATACAGTTGTACCATTTCCTCTTAATTTCGTTTCCATTACATTTGAAGACTGAAATTTAAAAAGCCATGAAAAAGTTACTGCTGCTGACCCTGTTAATTGCTCAGGTGAACTTTGCCCAGGAGGAAGAGAAGATCAATAAATACCTGAAAAGTGTTTACGATAACGAACAAACCGGCATCAAGCGTGGCGATGAGTGGATTATTTCACCCGGAGATGTGAGCTGGTATGTGATGCAAACCGGAATTCTGGTCCAGAAAGGTGAAAAATACGGGCTGATCACAGAAAAAGGAGATTGGGTCCTGAAACCGGAATTCACAGATATTCAAGAGTTTTACGGAATGAAATCCATTATCGGCTACACGGTAATGAACGACAAAAACGAGATGGCATACTATTCCATGAAAGGGGAATTGATTATTCCGTTTGCACAGCAGGATTTAGAGTGCTACCGAAATATGATCGTATCCCGGCAGGGTGATTACCATGCCGTTTACGATTTAAAAGGACAAGTTCTTATTCCACGAGATTTGCACCAGGTGGATGTATATGCTACCAATACAGGTTCGGTTTTTATTTATAAAGGTGGCCAAACCAGTGTTTATCTGGACATGAAAGAAATTGCACCGAAAAATGTTACTCTGGTGGATCATTATTACGGGACATCCCGATTGGAAACTTCGATTTTTGATTACTACCTGTTCTTGTCTAATTTGCAAAATGAACCTGGAATATTGCAAGATCCGGTTACCGGAAACAATTACCAGGCAAAAGACTTTTTCCCAGATACAACAAAGATCGAAGCTAAGTTTAAGCCCTTGTGGCATGAGCTGATTGCTAAAATTTCCGATTCAACAGCTGAGTTCTCCGAGTTGGAAACACTATCTGATTTTGGAAATAAGACTTTTGTAAACGTGCCGGTGAAGCTGAATTCCAAACAATTGGAACTCGCTGCTTTTCCGGTGACAGGTATCAGTCAGGAAGCAGCAACGAAATACGCAGAATGGTTGAGTGTTATGTACATGAATTACTTCTCAACCGGAGAGATTACATGGAAATTCCAGTTGCCTGCAGAGGAACAATGGGAAAAACTGGCTTTAGACGGATTGGGAGAAACAATGAAAGCAAATCAGGTCCTGGATAGTGTCAACCAACAAGGTTGTTTCCTGTTCAATTATGCCGGACTTCCGGATTGTAAAAGTATGGCTGGGTACCTGAAAAGTTCCATGGGTGGGGGAATTGCTCCTGTGAAAAGTTTCAACCCGGATTTTCTCGGCTCATACAATGTGTTTGGGAACGTTGCGGAAATGCTTGCAACACCGGGTTTCAGCAAAGGAGGAAGTTGTATTCATAAACCCTATCAGTCAAAATTAAAGAACAAAATTCCGTATTCAGGTCCGCAACCCTGGTTAGGATTTCGCCTGATAGCAGTTCCGGTACCGATCGGTTAAACAAGTTTGATCGGGATTACTAATTCTTTTACCTATCTTGTGACTCAATCTATCATCTTACCGAAGGATAATACCACGGGTAAGTTAATTGAACAATATGAGTGAGCAAAAAATGGCCGTTTTAATTGACGCCGATAATGTGCCCTATTCCAGTATCAAAGAAATGCTGGAAGAGGTGGCAAAGAATGGAACTCCGACAATCAAACGTATTTATGCAGATTGGACGAAGCCCAATGCAAACGGGTGGAAAGCGGTTCTCCTGGAAAATGCGATTACACCGATCCAGCAATACAGTTACACCAGTGGAAAAAATTCAAGTGACAGTGCGTTGATAATTGATGCAATGGATATTCTTTATTCGCAGCAGGTTGATGCTTTTTGTATTGTTTCTTCTGATAGTGATTTTACGCGTCTTGCAACACGGCTGAGGGAATCAGGTAAAAAAGTAATGGGAATTGGTGAAAAGAAAACCCCGCTTCCGTTTATTACAGCTTGTGATAAGTTTGTTTATATAGAAATCCTGAAGCATAAACCGCTTCCTTCCAAATCCGAAACGAAAGGACCCACTGCTTTCGATAATAAAGAAAATAAAAGGGAACTTAGTCCAATGAATACGGTTGATCAGGATC
>CBFGPJ010000498.1:0-2865 GCA_965650615.1 uncultured Fluviicola sp.
GCATTATAACAATCTACGATCAATGTGTTCTTGTTTGTCTTGGTTACCTGTGAGCGATTATTGGTGGGTTCGTATCCTGAGATAGCTTTGTTGCAATTCTCCGGACTGACACCAAAAAATCGCCCGATACGGATTGCGGCCAGGAAATTGATAAAGTTATATTCTCCTACCAGGTTGGTTTGAATAGCGGGGCTTGAATAACCGGGTTCAAACCATTCCATTTCTACAAAAGGGGTGAGTTTCAGAAGTGAACCTCCTAATTCACGATCATCGTTGTAAAAGTGATTCCGGGTTGTTGCAGGAAGTTTACCAACAATTATTTCGTCTTGTTTATTGGCAAAAATATGTGCCTTATTTTGGGCCAGGAAATCAAATAATTCCGTTTTGGTCCGGATAACTCCTTCCAGGGATTTAAAACCTTCCAAATGAGCCCTGCCGATATTCGTAATGATCCCGTGAGTAGGTAAAGCAATTTCAACCAGTTCTTTGATATCTCCCGGTTTATTTGCTCCCATTTCAATCACAGCAATCTCATGGGTTTTATCAAGCTGCAAAAGAGTCAGCGGAACACCGATATGGTTGTTGAAATTTCCTTTGGTATAATGAACCTGGTATTGGGTTGCCAATACAGTTGAAATAAGCTCCTTTGATGTTGTTTTACCATTACTTCCGGTAATACCGATCACCGGAATATTAAATTGGTTTCGGTGATGCCTTGCAAGGTTTTGAAGAGCAAGCAGTACGTCTTCTACTAAAATGGTTTTTCCTTCAATCTCGTACTGTGGATTATCAATTACCGCTCCGATTGCACCTAGTTTAATTGCTTCTTCAGCAAAGGTGTTTCCATCGAAATTGGCTCCTTTCAAACAGAAGAACAGACATCCCTTTTGAATTTTTCGTGTATCGGTTTCTACACCGGTGCTTGTTTGAAATAGTTCGTAAAGTGCTTTCATATAGCATGAAAAAACCCTGACGTCCATCAATTGACGGAGTCAGGGTTTCCATTAAGATTTATCAATTATTTTTTCTTTTGTTTCTTTTTACCGTAGTTGTGACCAACCGGGCTTCCAACACGATCCATTGCACAACGGAATCCGATCGTACAAGTTGACTGTGCTTCGTCTAAGAATCTTCTTGAACCTGCATTCAACCAGTAAGCGCGATCTCTCCATGAACCACCTTTGTAAACTCTTGATTTATCAGAGATCAAAGTTGTTGGCCAGGATGTTCTATCTTCCGGTTTGATTGGAGTACCGTTCAAATCGTATGTTTCGAATTCGTTTTGGTACATAATCAGGTGCGGATCACGAGTTGCTTCGTTGATACCATTCTTACGATCATCGTTATCATAGTAGATAGAGCTTTCGATATCACCATCCAAATAATCGATGTAATCATCTTTGCGGTAGTTCAGACGACCAATGTTTTCTTCTTCGGTTACGTTACGGTATTTCAATTTACCCGGAGTACCGATGATGAATTGATTGAATCCTTCACGCAACATTGGAATGATTTCAAAAGAATATTCTTCATCTCTACCTTGTCTTGTACTTTCGGCGAAAATACCTTCAAAGATCTCATCCTGTACTAATGAAGAAGCTTCAATGTCATACTTGTCATTCTTATCCTGGATTGCTCTGTCCAATACTTCGTTGATTCGAGCGATCAAAGCCAATTCTACAGAGTCTTTCTTTTTCCCGTGAGAAACATAGTAAGCATCCGGAGCAGCTCCTCGTTTGTAACGATGTTCTGCCTGGTTATGCATTTGAATTCCTCCTGGAATTACTGAATCGTTCGGATTGTGGTTCGCTGCAGATACACGTTGGTAACGTACACGCTCGAAAGCATTCAGGTATTCTTTCATACCGTGAACATCGTACATTACTTGTTGATCTTTTTGCTCAACAACTCCATCGTTATTCAAGACCTTCGTTTGGAATACATTTCCACGGAACGGACGGAACTCATCAAAATCTTCGGAGCTCAACGGACGGTAAACATCCATTACCCACTCGGAAACGTTACCGGCCATGTGGTATAAACCGTAGTCATTCGGCCAGAAAGACTCAACAGGAGCTGTTACGTCCGCACCATCGTTCAAACGACCTGCAACCCCCATGTAATCCCCTTTACCTCTTACGAAGTTAGCACGAATTGCACCTGTAAATTCTTTATTGTCCTGACGAACAAAGTGACCGTTCCAAGGGTATTGACGACGCTCAGTGATTACTTCGGTTCCTTCAGAAAGGTTTCCGATCAATCCAAGCGCTGCGTATTCCCACTCAGCTTCAGTTGGGAGACGGTATCTTGGAAGAAGGATTCCATCTTCCATACGAACGATACGCTCACCTAATTTTTTACCGTCTCTGTTAGTCGGATCTGTATCTTTTAATTTTCTTCCACCCAGTTCTTCATCTTGTTCGAACTGACCTACAAGATAAGCATCTGTATTAAATGTTTCTGCATCAGCCGCATCGATATCCCATCCAAGAACACCTTCACGAATTAAAATATACTCGTTAACACGGTCTGTACGCCATTTACAGAAGTCAGTTGCCTGTAACCAGGAAACACCAACTACCGGATAATCTCTATAAGCAGGGTGACGTAAATAGTAATCTACATATTTATCCATGAACGCCAATGGACTTCTCCATGAAAGCGTATCCGGTAATGCATTGCGATATACCATACTGTACTTTTCATAAGATCTTTTGATCCAGTACAAGTATTCCAGCCAATGGAAGTTTGTTACCTCAGTTTGATCCATATAGAAGGATGAAACGGTAACTCGGGCCGGACGATTGTTATAATCGAACATAACATCTTGTTCGACCATACCCATTGTAAATGTACCACCTTCAA
>CBFGPJ010000499.1:0-2864 GCA_965650615.1 uncultured Fluviicola sp.
ATTAATCTTATTTGGTTACCAAGTTAATAAAATGGTTCACAAACCTGGCTAACCACTTGATAAACAGATGTTTGCAAATGAATATCACATTAATCTTTCGGCTGATACTTCTTCAATCCGATAATCGTAATATCATCCGTCTGTTCATGTCCCTCAGACCAGTTTGACCAGGCATTTTCAAAGTATTTTTTCTGCAAAGGCATTGATTCTACTTTGATCTTCTCCAGGAGTTCACGAATGCGTTTGAACGAGAATTTTTTGTTCCGGATAGATCCGAATTGCTTTTGGAATCCGTCAGTGATCAGGTAAAGCCGGTCATCATCGGCAAGGGAAATTTCCCGGTGTTCATAGATTTGGACTTCTGAATCCTGCTCAATTTTCGTGGACCGGTAGAGTAAGAATTCCTCCCGGTGAATATGGATCAATGCAACTCCACTGGTTGCAAATTGGATCTTATCTCCTTCAAAAACAACCACCAGCGCATCCATGCCTTCAGTTGTTAAACTATTGGTCCCGTGATGCAGGAGTTTGTGGAGTTCAATGTTCAATCCGTTAAGAATTTGTGCCGGATCGTCAATTTTTCGTTCGATCACCAATTGGTTCAACAGGTTAATTCCAAGAATGGTCATAAATGCTCCCGGAACACCATGTCCCGTACAATCAGCCAGTACAAGAATCAATTTATTTCCAATCCGGTGAGTCCAGTAAAAATCACCACTCACAATGTCTTTCGGTTTGAAGATCACAAAATAATCTTCGAAATGACTTCCGAATTCAGAAGCTTTTGGCAAGAGACTGTATTGAATCCGTTTGGCTGAATTGATACTCGAAGTAATGTCCTTGTTTTGCTGTTCGATCAATAATTCATTTGCCCTTTTTTCTGTTATATCACGTGCAAGCGCTGTAAACCCGATGATCCGTTTTCTTGAACCCGGTTCAAATACAATCGATGCATTTTGTCCCAGCCAGATAATTCGTCCTTCCTTTGTTCGGATTGGAAATTCAAGATAGGTATTCTGAATACGATTAATGATCTGGTTCCGGAAGAAATCCTTTACAATTTCGCGGTATTCCGGGTGCACGATTGTAATGGAATTCTTACCAATGAGGTTCTCGTTCTTATAACCGAAGGTCCGGCTGCTCATTTCATTCAGGTAGATAAAGTTTCCATCAATATCCGTATTGAAGATCATATCGTGAGCGTTCTCAACCAGGGATTGATAATTGGTTGTCAAGGTCAGTTTTTCTGTGACATCCTGCCCCATGATTACACGGACAGAATCGGAAAAATACTTGCAGGACCACTCGATCCAGATAACTTCTCCCTTTTTATTATACATCGGGACCAGGAATATTTTCCCGTCAGAAAACTCGTCACCCAAAGAAAATTCACGCATTTCGGCAGAAACAACAATTGGATTTAATGTTGAGAGGGATTTACCGACAATCATATTCGAATCGATATGCAGCAAAGTGGAAAGGTTCTTACTGCAATAGGTAATGATTCCCTTTTGATCGAAGGAGATTGCCATCATATTACCCTTATTCAAAATGTTACTCACGAAAAATAATTTTTCAAGCGAGTCATTTCTCAAATAGGTTATCATGATCGTGAGTGCGGACGAAACTCCCATGGTAAGAATGAAAAGCACACTATTATATACCGGATTTTCAATCCAGATCAGCATCAGTACCGAAACAAAGATCTCAAGTAAACAAATGATAATGATTGATCGGATGTTGTTCAGCATGTAGGGTAAAACACTTGAAACCAGCACAAGTGCAATCACCGGATAAGGATGAATATGGGTGATAAACAGCAAGTAGAAAAACTGGACGAGTACCACCAGAAGCGATATGTAAAGACTTAAGTTGTTAATATTGTCGAGTCGATTTCTACGACTGGAAAATTTATGTGCGGCAAAGCCAACAAGAAGGATTGAACTTGCAATAAAATTGGCAGTTATGCTTCCAAGGCTTTTATCTACAAAGTAATAAATGATCAGACCGGTAATTACATCGCTTAATGCTCCAAACAAGAGCAATTTTGGAACAAACCTGGGATCAAGTGAGTTGTAACTGATCTCATAAAGATTGATCCGCATTCCGGTGCGTGTCCATTCCAGGTAACCAATGTTTAAAAGTCCCAGAAATAAAATGATAATGACAATGAACCATTTGGATTGCCAGATCGGATTGTGAATGATGATCGGGTATTCTGAGATCTCGGAAAAGTTGATTCCATCGAAACTGGATTTCACTTCTAAACGATAAGCACCATTTTCCAGCTCCGGGAGTTTCATTTCACCCGGATTATTCAATTTGATCCAGAATTTGTGGTATCCACCGATCCGGTAATAATATTCCAGACCGCTATTTTTAGATAAAATTGTTTTGAAGGTCAGGTATTTTCCCTGATCGACATCACGTATGACGCCATTTTGGAACAAACGGCCTTTAATAATGATCGGTTTTGGAGGAACCGGATAATTCTTTAAAATTTCGGTGTTGATCAAAAACAAACCTTCAGAGGTTCCGACGAACGATTTGTTTTCATCCTGGAAGACTGCCCGCATGTTCGTTTCATAGCCTTTGAACCCGTTTTTTTCGTTGTAATTTTTGTGATAAACAACTTTCCCTTTTTGGTCCATTTTGAGAATGTGAATTCCCAGGTTTGTACCGATAATCAGGTTTCCAAGTTTATCGGATGAAAGTGTATAGAACAGATAAGAAGGTAAAATTGCGGGATCTTTGATAATGGTCAAACGGTGGTTGCGGTCAATTCCTGCTATCCCGCGATCCATTGTAAACCAAAGGTTTCCATACAAGTCAACGGTTGAATTTCCGGCATAAGCACCAATCGA
>CBFGPJ010000500.1:0-2861 GCA_965650615.1 uncultured Fluviicola sp.
ATAAGGGTATACTGCTCCTCATTCCTTTCCAGGACAGCTGCATCGTCTCCGATACCAAAAGCTGTTGATTCCCTGGTAAGCAGGAAGTTTTTCGTCAATAAATCAATCGTTCCAAATTCACCCAGGGATTCCAGGTCCGTTCTTTTTTCTTCCGACATGTGCTCTAATATATGGTACAAAGATACACTTTACGGAAAAGAAGCCGTACTTTTAGTGAATCAACTCCATCAATCATGAAGAACTCCATCTTCCTCCTTATCGTACTGAATTTCTTTTCAGGCAAAACCCAAACCTTTGTCAGATCAGAACTTCCGACTACCGTTTCCACTCCCTGGGAATTGTTTTACGGCCCGGATTCCATGCTTTGGGCGACCGAAAGTAACGGAAGAGTTTCACGCATTGATCCCGAGACCGGAAACAAAACACTCGTATATACTGCAAGTGACTATTTCGGTGGAAGTCCGCTGGAGAACTCAACCCTTTGTCCAAACCTGAGTATAGGTTCCGGCACACTTGGTTTGGCTTTACATCCGGATTTTAAAACTCCGGGATTGTCCTTCATTTATTTCCTATACTCCTACAATTCGGGTACATCCGGAAGTCCGGCAACGAAATTTAAAATCAGGAGGCTGGAATGGGATCTGAATACGCAACAAGTCGTCGCTTACCAGGATATCGTAACAGGAATTTCCAACGGATTCGATCATTTGGGCGGAAGATTATTAGCCGTAAAGCAAAATACCACTTCTTATTTGTTTGTGTCAATCGGGGATCACGGTTCTTCGGAAACAAACAGTCCGCAATGCTACAATCCGCAAACAGACAATCCGAATAATTTTGCACAGGACCCGAATACGGATAACGGAAAAATTCACCGTTTTAACATGGATGGAAGTATCCCGGCCGATAACCCCATTCCGGGAAACTCTTTTTTCACGCGCGGGCACCGGAATCCGCAAGGATTGGTTTACAACACCAACCTGGATATTTTGTATGGCATTGAGCATGGTGACCGAACAGATGACGAGATCAACATCCTGGAAAAAGGAATGAATTACGGATGGAAAAACATCCATGGTTTTCACAATGACGATAATTTCCCGGGAGAAGCAGCTTATGTGAGCAACTATGTTCCTCATCCTCAAATTCCGAATGACCATTTGGTTGAACCCATTTATTCTTTCTGCGCCGAGCCACTTCCCGCCTCAACCAACGGAAGTTCCTGGTGCACTGTTGCCCCATCCGATGGAATTTATTACAAAAGTACTTCTATCCCGGAGTGGACGAACAGCATCCTGATGGTCACATTAAAGAATGGTGACAATACCGATATGGAAGTGTACCAATTCAAATTAAATGCACAGGGAACAATAGAAGCATCAACCACTCAAAACCCCAATCCGAAGAAGTACTTTGCAGATGATCAGCAATTAAATGGTCGCTTACGCGATATCGCGGTTTCTCCTGATGGAAAGAAAATTTACCTGATCAATAATGGAGGAGCAACTTCAGCTACGGATAAAATAACGGTCTACACTTACGTTGAACCACCCGTTGTCCCCTATCCGGAGGCAGGATTGAAAATCACCCCGAATCCTTCTTCCGGGATGATCCAGCTCGAGCTTCCTGAGAACAAGCCCTATTCGCTTCAGATTTTCGATTCCCGTGGCGCAAAACTAATGGAGTTAAACGATTTCAACCAAATCCTGGACATGGACCTTTCTTTCCTGTCGAAAGGAGTTTACTGGTTTCATTACGAATCAGACAGTATGAAACGGATACAGAATTTTGTAAAGGATTAGAACTAAAACAATTCAAAACAGACAGATTGAAAATCATTGTCTTAAAAAAATTGAGACATTCTAAAAAATTGACTTTTTTTCATTCATCGCATTCCAAATCTTTTCATAGGGCATCCATTCCTTATTGCTTTCAAGAACGATTGGAAACTTTGCAATTTCACGACAAAATTTAGATTTAGACAGAAAATAAACCCGTTTGTCATCAATTAATTTGGCATTACTGCCAAAATTACTTTTAATGGAATTAATAATATCCCGCATAGCCGAGGCACTTAATTTACCGTCTCCATCCACAACATAAAGCAAAGACCAATCGCGGTCAGACTTCACTGTTTCGTCCAAAACAAATGTTAGACAATCATGACAGCTTCCGCCACTTGTAACGATCAGTACACTTTTTTGCTTCCCTGGAATCTTCTCAACTTTAGTCTTATCCCCATAGATATTTTCAATGGAACTTTTCATGAACTTTCCATTACATGGAAGATCATTGCTACTTAGCGAGCATAGTAGTATTAAAAGTGGAAACCACCAGATAAATATTTTTCTTTTCATCTATCAATGCTGCTTCATTATTCTTTTCTTCTATCGTCTTTTTCTTTAATCCCAATTCCATTTGTCCATAACCGGACTCAATAAACACCAATTTATTATTTGAAAAATCGTGTGGTTTTTGTCGGATTCGATACTCATAATGCTTCTTGGTGAGTTTTTCATTATCTGAAAATAAAACATCCGGAATATCGGTCTTTATCAGGACTGACACAGAATCAGACAACGAATGATTGAATTTAACGATATCGAATTTACGTAATTGATTTGTTCCTGACTGATTTTCAACTATCTTACTAATTATTAAAGTTGAATCATTGAGGAAATCAATCGTTTGGACCCTGTTAATTTTGTTATGCCAGGGCGCAAGGGTTTCAATAACAGTCCGGGCATTGGGCTGCTCACCTAAAGCTTGAAGATCTTTCCGGATTTGTTCCGCATTTACCATTTTCCAGGTAAGAGAAGGTATGCTCTTCACTCCTAAGCTATTTAAACTTTCATCAAATA
>CBFGPJ010000501.1:0-2857 GCA_965650615.1 uncultured Fluviicola sp.
TCGCCTGGAAATGGGAACCAGATGGGAGATCAAAGAGGGAATCTCAAACCTTTACCAGTTTTGGGGAGATAAACTAACCAAATCACTTTTAAAGGAAACCGAAAAAGGGGAGGCGATTATCAATCTTGCTTCCAATGAGTACAATAAAGCCATTTTATGGAAGAAAGTCAAAAATCCGGTTGTGACCCCCGTATTTAAAGAATTTAAGAATGGTGAATATAAAGTCGTTATGATCTTTGCAAAGCATGCCCGGGGTGCAATGGCCAGATACATTATCCAGAATGAACTGACTAACCCGGAGGATCTCAAAGGCTATCATGTAGATGGTTATTCGTTCGACGAAAAACAGTCTTCGGCTTCCGAATGGGTTTTTGTGAGATAAGAAGAATCACAGTTCTGATAATTATCCACGGAATGGATATCGATTTAACTTATTTAATCCGTAATTCTTAACAATTCACTAATGAAAACTTACCTTTGCAAAAGCAGGTATAGCAATTTCTTTGCTTAACCTTGCTTCAGTAAACTCACCCAATGGAACAAATTAGTGTTTTTGATATTTTCAAAATCGGAGTAGGTCCTTCGAGTTCTCATACCATGGGACCCTGGAGAGCAGCACAGCAATTCATCAATTTGTATAAGACGAATCCCGGAATCAAAGAGATTAAACGGATTCATGTAGATTTGTATGGTTCTTTGGCTAAAACCGGCAAAGGACACGGAACGGACATCGCTGTTCTTTTAGGATTGATGGGGGAAGATCCGGTGACAATTGTTGTGAATACAATCGATCCGAAATTTGAAAGGATCCACCAAACAAAAACACTCGAAATTTGTGGAGAACATGTCATTACTTTCGATCCTGAAACTGATCTGATCTTTCATTTTGACAAATCATTACCCGGCCATCCGAATGCATTGACATTGACCGTGTTCATGATGGATGGTTCTCAGGAATCACACACCTATTATTCTGTTGGTGGTGGATTTGTAGTGAAAGAAGGTGAGGAAGAATTTACTTCGACGAATACCGTTCGTTTGCCTTTTCCAATTGAAACTGCTGCAGATCTGAAAAGGTATTGTGAGGAACAGGGTGTGGGAATTTCTGAAATCGTGTTGCGAAATGAATTGACCTGGAGAAGTCAGGAAGAAACATTTGCGGGATGTTTGGAGATTTGGAATGTGATGCGCGAATGCGTTTACAGAGGTGTAAATACCCAGGGAATTCTTCCCGGAGGATTGAACGTAAAACGAAGAGCTTACGAAATGAGCAGGCGTTTATTGAATGGAATTGCTTGCAAAGACTCCAAAGATTTTATCAGGCAAATTCAGGCAACCAGTAATATCTTTCAAAATACCCTGAATTGGGTAAGTTGTTTTGCACTTTCTGTAAATGAAGAAAATGCTGCTTTTGGAAGAGTGGTTACAGCACCGACAAACGGAGCTTCCGGAGTAATTCCGGCGGTTTTAATGTATTATGTTTGTTTCGCAGGAGGAACCGATGATAAAGACATTATTCGTTTCATGACCGTAGCTGCCGAAATCGGGAGTATCTTTAAAAAACGATCGACAATCTCCGCTGCAATGGGCGGATGTCAGGCAGAAATTGGTGTTTCTTCAGCAATGGCTGCCGCAGCTTTAACGGAATGTTTGGGAGGAAACCCTGACCAGGCAATGATGGCTGCAGAAATCGCCATGGAACATCATTTGGGATTAACCTGCGATCCGATCGGCGGCTTGGTGCAGATTCCATGCATTGAACGAAATACCATGGGCGCAATAAAGGCCATTACGGCTTGTCAGTTGGCTTTACAGGGGAATCCGGATACTGCCAAAGTTTCGCTGGATGGAGTGATCAAAACCATGTGGGAAACAGCCCTGGATATGAATGAGAAATACAAAGAGACATCCGACGGAGGGTTGGCTACTAATATCTCTGTGAATATTTCCGAATGTTAGCAATTATTTGATTTCGATGATCATGACGCAAACGTCATCCACTTGCTCAATGTTCATTTTCCATCTTTGAAAAGCATCACGCATGTAGTTGATCTGATTACTGAGAGTCTCCGTAGATGAGGCAAGAAGTAAGTTCATCATATTTGCGCGTTTCATCTTTTTCTGGATTTCTCCACCGATTTGGTCCGAATAACCATCAGAAAATAACACGATACGATCTCCGGAGATGCAATTGAATTGCTTGTTTTCAAAAGGAATATTCACAAATGATCTGCCCACAGGTCTTCGGGTTCCGTTAATAACTCCGATCTCAGTAGTATCATTTTCATACTTGATCGGAAATTCCCGTTGGTCGTTGACTGATTTCTTACGGATGATCAATGCGTTGTGATTTGCTCCTGTAAAATGGAGTGTTTTGGTATGCGGTTCAAAAATGCAAAAACTCAAATCCATTCCATCGTTTATGGTACTGCTTCCGCGATGAAGGCTTTTTAATAAAAACTGGTTGACGTCTTCTACCATTAAAGCCGCATCCATACCTGTATTTTCCTTCGTAACTTTTTCCAGCCCGTTCATTCCTATCAATGAAACCATTGCACCCGGAACACCATGGCCCGTGCAATCCCCGATCCCAAAAATGAGTGCATCTTTTCGTGGAAATAAGAAATAGAAATCACCGCTGACAATGTCTTTCGGAGAGAAAAACAATTCAATATCCACATATGGATTTTCCAATTGGCTTAAACTAGGTAAAGAAGCCTGTTGGATATAATTCGCATAGTTAATGGAATCCAGGACTTCTTTGTTTTTAACCTGAAGTTTATCCATCGCTTCTGACAAAGCAAAATGAGATTGTTCAATTTCGGAATTTTTTGAATTGAGTAATTTGTTTGAATGC
>CBFGPJ010000502.1:0-2851 GCA_965650615.1 uncultured Fluviicola sp.
ATTATTCCCTGGAAGTGAATGGCCAGACGAACAAAGATGCGGCCTGGTATTATCCGAAAGCTTCTGAATTGGCTAAAAGTATTGAGGGGAAAGTGGCTTTTTGGAAAGGTGTTCGAGTTATTGAAGATTAATTGGATTCTATGTTTTTAAAAGAAAAATACCTGGAAATACGAAGCAGAACAGAAGAACTATGCAAACCGTTGCACGTGGAAGACTATGTTCCGCAACCGGTTCCTTTTGCTAGTCCTCCGAAATGGCATTTAGCGCACACCACCTGGTTTTTTGAGGAAATGATCCTGAAAAAAAATCTCCCTTCCTACAAAGAATTCCATCCCAATTTTGGTTTCTTGTTCAATTCCTATTACAATACAATCGGAGAAAGGACCTTTCGTGCAGATCGTGGAAATATAACAAGACCGGGAGTTTCTGAGGTGTATGCTTACCGGGCATATGTTGATCAGGGAATGATAGAATTATTTACCAGAGAACTTTCGTCCGAATTAAGGGAACTAATCGAATTGGGTTTAAACCACGAGCAGCAGCATCAGGAATTATTGATCACGGATTTGAAGTATACGCTTGGACACAATCCGATCTTTCCGGTATATCATGAAGATTTCAATTTGCTGGGAGATACCAACTCTTCTTATGGGTGGCTTTCAATGGAAGAAGGCGTATACGAAATAGGGCACGATGGCGGAGCTTTTTGTTTCGACAACGAACTGAATAAACATCGGGTCTATTTACACGCATTTGAACTATCACATGCACTCGTTACAAATGGAGAATACATGGAGTTTATGGAAGCCGGTGGTTATTCCAGGTTTGACTGCTGGTTGGATGAAGGTTGGTCCTGGTTGAACGAAAACAAGATCACTAGTCCGCTTTACTGGCACAAGATCAATGGAAAATGGCATTATTTTACACTTGCCGGGTTAAAAGAAGTGGATCCCGATGCGATTTTGGGCCATGTATCCTATTACGAAGCACAGGCATATGCAAGTTGGAAAGGACTTCGTCTACCTACCGAATTTGAATGGGAAGCAGCCTCCGAACACCTGGATTGGGGAAAACGATGGGAATGGACAAACAGTGCATATTTGCCTTATCCCGGATTTAAAACAGCAGTAGGAGCCGTTGGCGAATACAACGGAAAATTCATGATCAACCAAATGGTATTGCGTGGAGCTTCAGTTGCAACTTCACCGAATCACAGCAGACATACCTACCGAAACTTTTTCCACCCACATTTTCAATGGCAATATTCAGGAATCAGATTAGCAAAGTAAGATGATATTAGAACAATTTAAACAAGACGTAAGGTTTGGACTTTCTCAGACTCCCAAACAAATTCCTTCCAAGTATTTTTATGACAAAAAAGGCGATGAATTATTCGTGAAAATTATGAATATGCCGGAATATTACCTGACCCGTTCGGAAATGGAAATTTTTCAGCAACAATCAAGGGATATTATTTCAAGTTTCGATATCCAAAAAGGAGAAGAAATAGAAGTTGTGGAGCTGGGTGCCGGCGACGGAACAAAAACCATTCACCTTCTTTTCGAATTGATCCGTGCGCGGGTTACTTTTAAATATATCCCGATCGATATTTCTTCCAACGCGTTAATTGGCCTGGAACACCGCATGAAGGAAGAAATCCCGGGATTGTCCATTAACAGTTTGCATGGAGATTATTTTCAAATGCTGAATAATTTGAAGAAATCGCCAAACAGAAAGATCATTTTATTTCTTGGTTCCAATATCGGGAATATGTCGGATGAACAGGCGAAATCGTTTATTGCTTCCTTAAGCAGCAACCTGAATAAAGGGGACAAGATCGTTTTGGGAGTTGACCTGATCAAAGAAAAAGAAGTGGTTCTTCCTGCATACAATGATGCAGCGGGAATTACGCGTGATTTCAATTTGAACTTGTTGGAACGAATGAATCGGGAATTGGAAGCTGATTTTGATCTGAATACGTTTGTACATGATCCGGAATACCATGAATCCGAAGGAATTGCCAAGAGCTTTTTGAAGAGTACGAAAAAACAGGTTGTGGAAGTGAAGGCAATCAATCAATCCTTTTCGTTTGAAGAGAACGAGCGTATTCACACCGAGATCTCCAGGAAATACAACGATACAATCCTGAAAGAGATCATTGATCAATCTCCGCTATTGGTACAGCACCGCTTCACGGACCATAAATCCTGGTTTGGGGATTATATTATTAATAGAGTATAAACACCTTAATCATATAGCCTCAAAAGGTGAATATGTGATTTATAATTTCGTTGCCTGCTAGCAGGCACTTTTTTCTTTTCCCACAAATGCACAAATTGGAGTGAGCATAGACGCACCGGTCTCACTTAGATGGCGAATCCGCCGCGGCGGACGCCATAAAAATCTGCGCATCTGTGGTAAAAAAAAAGATGATCCATATTTTCAGCAGAGTTATTTGTTAAGCTTTTCCTAAAAAGCAAAGCCAGCCAGTATCTTTCTATTATTTTAGAGGCATAAAAATCGCGTTATGACAACTACCGACTTAGAGAAACAGGGATTTGTAAAGAAACAACTCCCGATGATCATCAAAGGATTAATGGCATTTATGTTCCTGCTTTCTGCAGTGGCAAAGTTGTACCCTTCTCCCAATTTGGCATTACCGACATTTGAAGTAAAACAATTGATCCCAATGGGATTCAGTGAAACAAGTGCGGCATATTTCTCCCGCATTCTGATTGGTTGTGAATTGGCCCTGGGAATTCTCTTACTTCAAAAGAACTATTTCAAGAGACTGGTGATCCCGATGTCATTTCTAATGTTGTTGGTTTTCAGTATCCATTTAAGTTATGAA
>CBFGPJ010000503.1:0-2831 GCA_965650615.1 uncultured Fluviicola sp.
GTAGCGAGAACAAATTCCTTTCCGGACCAGTTAACAGGTGCTTACTTTGTATTCAATTCAGTTCTTTTTTGCGGTTTGTGGCTTTCTGTGATCCTGCAGGCAAACTTCTTTAACAGAGCACCCCAAAACTTAGAACTGCTTCCTACCAACCCGGTACACGTGCTTGATCTTTCAATCGTCTTGCCCGGAATTTTTATCGGAGGAATTCTATTGATCCAAAAAAAGAGATTGGGACATTTACTGGCACCCATCATCCTCACGTTTTCATTCCTGATGCAATTAACCATGGGTGTACTGATGCTCATTCTCCGCGACCATGAACGGCAACCTTCAGAAATTGTTTGGTTTACATTCGGGCTGGCAACAATCAGTTTGATACTTCTTATTTTGAATCTTAGAAAAAACCGCATTTTGTCATGAATAATTCATTTCTGATCACCAAAGCCTCCGGCGAAAAAAGTCCTTTTTCAGAAGAAAAAGTTCGGAAATCCCTTCGGAAATCCGGAGCGGATAATGAGCAAATCGAGTTGATTATCCAGGAAATCCGTAACCGGCTTTATGAAGGAATGTCTACCCGTGCTATTTACAAAATTGCTTACTCTTTATTGAAATCGGGATCGCGCCATCATGCGGCACGTTATCATTTAAAATACGCTATCATGGAACTCGGCCCTTCCGGTTTCCCCTTTGAAAAATTCATCGCCGAACTCTTAAAAGCGGACGGATACAAAACCAGGACCGGGCAAATCCTTCAGGGAAAATGTGTTACTCATGAAATTGATATTATTGCGGAAAAGGAACAGCACCAATTGCTGGTAGAATGTAAGTACCACAATCAGCAAGGAATCTCCTGCAACGTTAAAATCCCCTTGTACATTCATGCCCGCTTCAATGATATCGAAGCACACTCGCTTAAGAAAAATGCGGGCAACTCAAAGCAACGTCAGGGCTGGATCGTTACAAATACCCGTTTCACGGCAGATGCAATTCAATACGCAGGTTGCTCGGGCCTTAAGCTGTTGGGCTGGGACCATCCTTTCGGAAAAGGCCTGAAGGACCGGATCGATCACCAGCGAATTTACCCGATCACTTGTCTTACATCTCTTACAAGTGTTGAAAAACAAAAGTTACTGGAACTGGAAATTGTTTTATGCAGCGAACTATTAAAACGAACAGACCTGCTCAAATCAATCGGGATAAAAACTATCCGTACCGCCACTGTCTTAAATGAAGCAAATCAGCTCTGTAATCATATCATTACTGATCACTAACAGATTATAAACCGAACAAAAGAACCTGGATATGGAAACGAATTTGACCATACAATTTTTCGGAGCGGCTTCAACCGTTACCGGATCTAAATACCTGCTGGAATTATCCGGTGAAAAAATCCTGATCGATTGCGGATTATTCCAGGGGTTGAAAGAATTGCGGCTTTTAAATTGGCAATCTTTGCCTTTTGATGTATCATCACTTGACGCGGTTCTATTAACACATGGTCATTTGGATCACGTCGGTTACCTTCCTTTACTGGTAAAACAAGGTTTCAAAGGTAAAATTCACGCAACGGCACCGACTATTGAGATCGCCAAACTCATCTTAATGGATAGCGCAAAGATCCAGGAAGAAGACGCTGAACGTGCCAATCGATTCGGATACAGTAAACACGCTCCTGCCAAGCCACTCTATACCGTGAAAGAAGCAGAAGCTGTATTTCCATTGTTCCAATCCGAACAGACAGATACATGGATCCGTATTTCAGCGCTTTTCACTTTTCGTTTCTGGTATAACGGACACATTCTCGGTGCAACATTCATCGAACTGAAAGCAACTGATAAGACCCTGGTTTTCTCGGGTGACATCGGCAGGCAGGAAGATCCGTTGTTATTTGCTCCTGAAAAACCGGAACGGGCAGATGTTCTATTCATCGAATCAACCTATGGCGGCCGCTTGCATCCTGCTAATCCGGAAATTCGCCTGGCAGAGATTATCCAGGAAGCAGCAAAGAAAAACGGCACCATCATTATCCCGGTTTTCGCAGTAGAACGTTCCCAACTGTTGATGTTTTACCTGTGGAAACTGAAAACCGAAAACCGGATTCCCGACCTTCCGGTTTACATGGACAGTCCAATGGGAAAGCACGTATTAACGATCTTTTCCAAAAACCCCGGATGGCATAAATTATCGGCCATGGAATCGGAACAGATCCTGGAAGAGATCCGGGTAATCAGCAAACAGGAAGAAACGATCAAACTTGCCAAAGATCATACACCGAAAATCATTCTTGCAGCTTCGGGAATGGCCACCGGCGGAAGAGTACTGACCTATTTCGAACATTACCTGGGGCAAAAATCGGCAACGATATTGATGGTCGGTTACCAGGGAGAAGGTACCCGCGGAAGAGCATTACTGGATGGTGCAGAAGAAATTAAAATGCGTGGGAAATACTGGCCTGTTCATGCAAGCTGTGTACAGGTTGAAGGCTTATCAGCCCATGCTGACCAAAGTGAACTCATCGACTGGATCAGTGAACTGGAAAAAAGGCCGGAAAAACTATTTATCATTCATGGTGAACCGGAAAACTCACTTGCCCTCAAAACAAAGTTGAAAGAAACATACGGTTTGGATGGAATTATTCCTGAGTTGAATGAAGCATATACGATACCGGTGCAGTTACCGGGTGAGAATGAGAATTAAATTCGATGTCGGACATCGACTGTAAAAATTTCAGCTAAAAAGAAATTTTGTCACTTTTTCTGCAAATATTTCAGGCAACAGCTGAATGGCATCTTGTTTGATATGAGATCATTAAGGTTAAATCCTTACTTAAA
>CBFGPJ010000504.1:0-2830 GCA_965650615.1 uncultured Fluviicola sp.
TGGTAATCACCCAAATTATACAAGCTTTCGGAAATCGATTTCACATCATTTACTGATTCCCTTAATTTTAATGCTTCCTGGAAATGTAAACGTGCCTGAATTGTATCTCCTTTTTCAAAATAAACAATCGCCAGATTATTTAAAGCATGTGCTTTCGGTGAAGTCAGGTTGGTTTTCTTTGCCATTTGATAAGACAGCTTGAAGAACTTTTCCGCAAGGTTTAATTTTTCAGAGATTCGGTAAATATCTCCCAAACGTGCGTATGCTGTACTCAATCCCCGGAAATTATGTGCCTTTGTGGCTTTGGAAATATACTCGTTGTAGGTTTCAATAGCCAGTTTTTCTTTGTTTTGAAGGAGGTAAGCTTCTGCCAGAGAGATGATCCCTTCCGTTTTATCCGATGATTCAGAATTATCTTTATTGTAAGCGATTGCTTTTTTAGCCCAAAGCAAGGAAGAATTCCCGTCTTCCAGTTTTCGATAACCTGATGCAATGATCCGGCAAACGTTACTTAATAAAGCCATGTCACCGCGTTCCTGTAAAGGAGGTAGTGTTGCTTTTGCCATGACAATCCCGTCATTTATACGGCCATTCATGACATAGAATTCTGCAAGAGTAATTTTCCCGAATTCGATAGCAGGCTGATAATGCTCGTCGATCCCATAAAAGAAAAGTGTTTCACCAACAATTCGCAGCGAGTCTATGGATTCTGACTGGTAATAAAGACTTAGCTTTTTTGCTGCTTCAATTCGTTCGGTTTCATTTCCATTATTGAGGAGTTCCCATTGTTTTCGGGAATCAAGTGACTGCGCGAATGATGAAAAATAAGAGCACAGGACGAAAAGAACAATGGTTGCTGAGATCTTCATAAGCAGGTTTAAATTACAATGTACCAAACATAAGAACAATCTTTTAAATTAACATGGAAGTTCAATAATATGCATGTAATCTGATGCGGGAACTCAAAGCATTATGTGTACATTTGTATTGCAAAAATGTATACTATGTCAAACGCGTTATTTACGGTTCCTAAAGCAATCAATGAACCGGTAAAGGCTTATGTTCCGGGAAGTGCCGAGCATACAGCTTTGATCTCAGAATATAAAAAGATGTTGGACCAGGAGCCAATCGATGTACCGATGTACATTGGATCGGAATTGGTTAGAACGAACAATAAAAAACCGATGTCTCCTCCTCATGATCACAAAAGAGTGTTGGGGCATTTCAATTACGGTGATGCATCTCACGTGTCCAAAGCAATCGATGCGGCGATGAATGCACGTGAGCAGTGGGCAAATCTGCCATGGGAGCAACGTGCTGCAATCTTTTTGAAAGCAGCCGATTTATTGGCCGGGCCATTCAGAAATAAAATGAATGCTGCAACTATGTTGGGGCAATCCAAAAATGTCATGCAGGCTGAAATTGATGCTGCTTGTGAGTTGATCGATTTCTTCCGTTTCAACGTTCAGTATTTGACTCAGATTTATAAAGATCAACCGGAATCTTTGCCGGGAATGTGGAACAGATTGGAATACCGTCCGTTGGAAGGATTCATTTTTGCTCTTACTCCGTTCAACTTCACATCAATCGCAGCTAACTTATGTGCAGCACCTGCAATGATGGGGAACGTAATTGTTTGGAAACCTGCAGAATCCCAAATGTATTCCGCACAAGTGATTATGGAAGTATTCCGTGCAGCCGGCGTTCCGGATGGAGTAATCAATATGATCTCAGTTGATGGGCCGGTGGCAGGAGATGTGATCTTCAAAAACAAACATTTGGCAGGATTACATTTTACCGGTTCTACCGGAGTATTCCGTCATTTGTGGAAGGAAATCGGGAATAATATTGAAAATTACAAAGCATATCCTCGAATCGTTGGTGAAACAGGAGGAAAAGATTTCGTAATGGTCCACAAAAGTGCAAATGCTGCAGAAGTAGCAACAGCATTATCAAGAGGAGCATTCGAATTCCAGGGACAGAAATGTTCTGCTGCTTCCCGTTCGTACATTCCGTCCAATTTATGGGCAGATGTGAAAGAGATTTTGGTAAACCAGGTGAAATCATTCAAAATGGGGTCTCCTGAGGATTCATCGAATTTCATCAATGCGGTGATCGATGAGCGTGCGTTTGATAAGATTTCAGGATATATTGATTACGTAAAATCACAGTCGGATGCTGAGATTATCGTTGGGGGTTCTTACGATAAATCAAAAGGGTATTTTATTGAACCGACAGTTGTAGTTACTTCTAATCCGAAGTTCAGAACATTATGTGAAGAGATTTTCGGGCCGGTTCTGACAATTTACGTTTACCCGGAAAACCAATTCGAAGAAACTTTGAAATTATTGGATGAAACTTCTGAATATGCATTGACAGGTTCAATTATGTCGAACGATCGTTACGCGATCCAGGTTGCAACAAAAGCGCTTGAAAATGCAGCAGGAAACTTCTATATCAATGACAAACCCACAGGTGCAGTTGTTGGTCAGCAACCATTCGGAGGTGCAAGAGGTTCAGGTACGAATGATAAAGCCGGAGCCGCAATGAATTTATTGCGTTGGGTTTCCGCAAGAACGATCAAAGAAACATTCGTTCCACCGACAGATTACAAATATCCATTCCTAGGATAAAAAAATAATGAAAAAAAGGACATCGAGAGATGTCCTTTTTTATTTAATGTTCTGTATGAAATTCCAGGTGATAAACTATTTTTCCCGCAGATTCCGCGGAGGAACGCAGATAATTAAACTGAATCTGCGCTCCGACTAGTCGGAGTCTGCGCAATTAGCGGGCGATTAAAAAATCACCTAAATTCTCGGACAGGCCC
>CBFGPJ010000505.1:0-2829 GCA_965650615.1 uncultured Fluviicola sp.
TGGCCAAAAAAATGACCCAGGAAGACCTGGGGTTTCTTGTTGGAAATTCCGGGAAGCAAATCGGACGGATTGAACGGGGAGAAAACAATGTAACCACTTGCATGATCTATCAGATTTCCAAGGCCTTGGAGATTCCTCTGAATGAATTTTTTCACTTTCCGATCAACTAAAAAGGAATGGCACAGGAATCCTGATTCCCATACCATTCGGTCACTTCCACCCGACCAACAATTATCATATGCCCTTTTAATAATCACGCTTTAATCTATTTAAAATCAATTGGTTAACTCATGTGTTTCTCAGTAACATCTACCCTTCCAAACTTCAACTTTTCTCTTTTGAGAATGGTTTTTCATTGCTCGTTTATTAGTCATGGAGCAAATCTATAAAATATTTCTCATTATTGTATACTTTTTGGTAATTAATTTACTCAAATAAGTAAACAACTTTGTCACTATGCAGCATCGTGGCGAAATTGTAGAAAGAGCGATCCGGAAAAGTGGGTATCCCATTAGTCAGATTGCCCGCAAATTGGGAAAGAGCAGGAGGTGGATGTACCTTATGTTCGATAATTCCCAGGTGGATCTCGAATCAATCATTTCCATCGGGAGGATCATACACCACGATTTCTCGGATGAAATAAAGGAACTCGCTGTCATAAATCCCGATTCCTTTTCCGAACCCGAATCCAAATACAATAAACAGAACAAAGATTACTGGAAGAACAAGTACCTGAAGCTTTTAGAAAGCTACAACGCCTTGCTCAAGAAAACCAACCCGGAGTAAACCTGCTGAAGAAGCTGGAATAATTGAAAAAAATTCATTCCCACTTATAACTCACATCTGCGCAATTACGCTATTTTTGCTGAAAATTCCCGCATCTGACTACAAATTCCCGTAAACGAGTATTTTGTGTTTAACATCCTACTCGGTCAAGTGAAGATTTTTGTCACTATGCAACACCGTGGTGAAATAGTAGAGCGAGCGATCCGGCAAAGCGGATACCCCATTAGTTCAATAGCTAAAAAACTGGGAAAGAGCCGTAGATGGATGTACCTGATGTTTGACAACACACAAGTCGATATTGAAACTGTGATGTCAATCGGAAACATCATTCATCATGATTTCTCAGACGAGATCAAAGAATTGGCCTCGATAAACAATAACTCTTTTGCAGATCCGGATAATCCATACAACAACCAAACAAAAGAATACTGGAAAAACAAGTATTTGAAGTTATTGGAGGATTACAATGAACTGTTGAAACGCACAACCGAGAAATAATTCCTAATTACGAATGCCTAATTCCTAATTATCAGGATCTTGGTTAAGGTATCAAAATTCGCAATTCGCTCCGTCAGCTGACGGACGCAATTCGCAATTCAAATTAATGTGTAGAACCCATCGTCTCATTCACCACCACGATAAAATCTGCACGGTTCAAATGCTCCTTCTGCAATTTCCGCACATCCTTTTGTGAAACGGTCGTAATCGTTCCAACGGTTATTCCGGGTGCATAGTGTTCCACGTACCACATGATTCCCTGGTGAAAATCCGAATGGAAAGCACCGTTCAGGAAGTAAACCAATTTACCCTTCGTAACTTGTTGTACAATGGAATACGCCATCGTTGCATCCTTGATCGCCTGTGCATGGGCAAAGTTGATTCCTGAAGCATGCATTTCCTTCCCCATCTCGATCAGTTCAACATACTGTGTCAGGGTCGAATCAAACGGAAACGGCAGCGGTGCCATCAACTTTTTCTGTTCTTCCGAAAGTGTATCCAAAGCCGTAAGCCCTTTCTTAAACACCAGGCTCGCATACTTGCGGGTTACATTCGCTGCAAAAGGAATATTCCCTTGCGCAATTGCCGAATCCAGGATAGGCTTATAGTCCGTCTTGAAATTCGTCCAGAGTTCCGTCGAATCTTTCAGTGCCTTATAGGATTTTGTGGCAATGTAATCATTCAGTGCTTTCACCTGGTGCAATTCAAACATTTCAAAACCCACAGCCAGCTTCGGCCCTTTGATCTTTTTATTCAATTCCATCAACACATTCAGCTCCAGCCAGTGTGAGATCGGGTTGTCGTGAAACTCTCCAAACAAAATCACCTGGCTCTGTGATATGTTGCTCATCATTTTTTGGAATGAGACCTCTTTCCCTTTTGAATCAAAAATGCGGAATGCTTCCAGGTCCTGTGCGTAAGCACCCGAACAGAACAACAGACAAAATACAAGATATTTCATACGCCAAAGATAGGAACTTTGAAAATCCCATACCTAACCGATTTTAAGTAAGGCCATTTCTCGAACTACCTTTCACAGGGTATATAAAACCTATGTGATCTATGTTCCTATGCGCCTTCGCTGTAGCTTGTGCCATCGCTAACCTTGCTCTGCCGAAGTGGCTTCACGAAGGCGAAGAGCTACTGGCGACATGCGATCAGCGTAAGCGTTGTGGTTAATTCTCCCGACTGAGCCTTGAAAATCCTGACCGAAGCGTCATGGACGCGAAGTCCCGCGATCAATCAATCCTCTATGAAAAATAAAACCTCGTGTCCTTCGTGTCTTCGTGGTAAACTATGCATCCTATGTTCCACATTTCGAAATTCTATCTATTTTAAAGTAACAGAAACACAACTTCTACCTCAAAAAGGTTCCTTATTTTTGTACTATGATGAAAAAACTGCGTCATGCTCTTCCGATAACCCTGCATAGTTTGTTGCTCCGGATCGCAATCCTCTTGTTATTGATGACCATTACTCGCATCGTATTCTACTTCTTCAACCTCGATTCCTTTGCACATGTGCATCTCACAGATTGGCTGGCAG
>CBFGPJ010000506.1:0-2827 GCA_965650615.1 uncultured Fluviicola sp.
CTGAATTTACTTCGGTTCTTTTCGTAATAATTAATAAACTCCATCAAATCCGGCCCGTTGGACATGTCAAATTGATAAGCCAGGTCCAGCAATTGCTGCAAATAGGTGTTTTCGATCGAATCCAATTCCACAAGGGCCAGAAAATCCACCAGTAAAGAATAAATGTTTTGAAAGCTTGCATCTAAAAAATCAGAACTTAATCGGCTGTTTTCAAAGAAAAGCTGCTCAGAGAAATAAACTTTCGAATCGGCATCAGTCCAAAAACAGGCTCCGTAGGTTTCAAAAGCGTCTTTCTTTTCCAGGATCTCAAAGTAGAAATAGGCAAATTGCATGGCCCGCTGAAAATCAAATCGATTGACTTTCCATTTGCAGTAACAGATCGTTAATTGTACGAATTGATCACTGTTTACCAATAACGAATCGGAAGAAACGATTTGATATCCCCTGGATTTCAAAAAGTTTGCGTATTGATTGCAATCACGTTTTTTCCTTCCAAGAACACAGATTTCATGAGGTTTATAGCCGTCTGCGATACATTGCTGTACCCATTTCAGTAATTGATTATTGGTAAATTTAGAAGTGTCCAGGTCCTTTTGCGGGTTCATCAGCAATTCGACATAACCGCCTGATTTTCCTTTAGGATTTTGTTTCAGGTGTTTGTAAAATTCCTGGCCGCTTTCAGGCATGAATTGCAACAGTTCTTCAAAGAATTGATTGTTGAAATTCACGATTTCCGCTGCCGAACGCCAATTGTCCTCCAAACCCTCAACAGTTCCCATTTTCTGAAAGAATTGGGATCGCAATTGGATAGAAGGTTCTTGTTCCGGATTGTAAATTTCAGGTAAAGCAATGAATTGTTCGGCAACTCCGTTCTTAAAACGGTAAATGGACTGTTTCGGATCACCGACAATAAAGTTAAAGTAATTTCCGCCCAGGGAATTGTGGATCAAAGGAACAATATTGAGCCATTGCAAGCGTGATGTATCCTGGAACTCATCCAAAAAGAAATGATTGAATCGCGATCCCAAACGTTCATAGATAAACGGGGCGTCTTCATTTTGGACCAATTCTGCAACCAGCTTGTTGAACTCGCTCACACGAATAATGGATTCTTTGTTGCGGATATCGTCCATGCTTAATGCCAGTTCTTTCAGAATGGAAAGTAAATGGAACTGCTGGATCTTAAAATCCAGTTCAATCCAGGAAGCACTTTTTCCGTTTATAAACTGGAGAAATTCCAGGTAAGCGGGTGAAAAGAGCGTTTCTTTTCCTTCTTCAATTGTTTTCAGGATGTTTTTTAAATTGGCATCCGTTCGTTTGCTTTCTTTCAAAAAATGGATCGGTTCCGGATTTAATTTCAGGTTAAAAGCAATTGCATTGAAGGTAGTGCTTTTTCCTGTGAATGCATTTGCATCTATTCCTGCTTCCAGGAGCAAACGGTTCAGGGAATTCAATCGAATGGTTAACTCTTCCTTTTCAGCCTTGAACTGTAGTTTCCACAGGTCCAATTGTTCTTTTCTGAAATCGGTTTTGGAAAGTTTCCGGATACTCTGGAAATATCCTTCATTGGTCAGGATTTTGGCTTTCGATAAAAGGATTTTTTTCAGGTTCCAATCGTTTTCCTCTTCCAGGTTGGATTTGGCAAAATTTAAAGCGAGCTGATACAGTTTGGTTTGGTTCTTTGCATCAATATTGCTCAAAAGTTCGTCAATGGCTTTTTCAAGGATCAGGGTGTCATCCAGGGAAATCTCGAATGTTTCCGGGAGGTCAAGGTCCCGTGCAAAGGAACGGATTAAGCGAAGATTGAACTTATCAATGGTCATTACATTGAAATCTTCGTATTGATGGAGGATTTTTCGAAGAACTATACGTGCTCTTGTTCGGATTGCTTCCGGAGTTGTTCCTACAAAACCGGCAATTTCTTCCAAATATCCGTTGGCTTCTTCTTTTCCGTTTGCAAGCTTGTTCAAATCACTCATAATCCGCGATTTCATCTCGATACTTGCCTTGTTGGTAAAGGTCATCGCCATGATCTGACTGATCTCGGCCCTGTCATCTGTTTCAGAGAGTAATAAACGCAGGTAATTGCGCACCAGATTGTACGTTTTACCACTTCCTGCAGAAGCGTTTACGATCAAAAAAGGCTTGTTTACATCCGAATTCATACCGGTCAATCAATAATCTCCCGAAATTACCGAAAATACCCCGGACGCTTCCTGATTTTTTAGGAATTCTCTGATCATTGGCTTAAATTTGGGAAAACAACTGAATGAAACATCTTCCGATTCTTGCGTTGCTTGTATTTGTAGCCTCTTTCTCTTGCAAAAAGAAGAAAGACGATGCAACGGATACACCCTCGGCGCAGCAGAGTAAGTTGTCATTACAACCTATGTTCGGAAGTGAAAATATATCCCTGGATTCTGTTTATACCCTGAGTAATGGTTGCAAGATTGAGTTTGTAGAGTTAAAGGCTTATTTCACGGGAATTGAGTCGGGTGGAACTGTCATGAAAGATGCAGCCCTGTTTAATTTTAGTCAAACGGGAACATTGGTTTTTCAGGCGAATCAGGTAGTTGCCAATCCGGCATCCTTTCAGTTCGGAATTGGTGTTCCGAGTTCGATCAATCACAATGATCCAAGTACTTTTCCAAATACGAATCCATTAAATATTGCGATCGCAAACGACATGCATTGGGATTGGAACCCAGGTTACATCTTTTTCAAAGTGGAAGCAAAAGCAGATACGATTGCAGATGGTATTACGAATTGCGATCATAACCTGGTTTACCATGTTGGTACAGATGCTTATTACACTGCGAAAACAATA
>CBFGPJ010000507.1:0-2822 GCA_965650615.1 uncultured Fluviicola sp.
AACATTTCTCAAAAAACACACTGGAACAGTTGAATTGGGAGGATTTCAAAACACTTCCCTTTACTTCGAAGGAAGATTTGTCTCAAAGTAACCGGGATTTTTTGTGTGTCCCTTCCAACCAAATTGCTGAATATGTAACTACTTCCGGTACTTCCGGAAAACCGGTTACTATTTACCTCACAAAGAACGATTTACTTCGTTTGGCAAAGAACGAAAAGGAATCTTTTGAACTTACAGGCGCAAAAGCAGGAGATCTTTTCCAGTTGATGACTACCATCGACAAACAATTCATGGCCGGATTGGCTTATTATTTAGGAGTTCAGGAGTTAAATGCCGGAATGATCCGCATTGGTCCGGGAGTTCCTGCTTTGCAATGGAATTCGATCCTGGAAAACAGGCCGACTATTCTAATAGCAGTACCCAGCTTTTTGATCAACCTCATCGACTATGCGAAACAAAATGGCATTGATATAAACAACACTTCTGTTCGTGCGGCCATTTGTATCGGTGAACCGATCCGGGAAGATGATCTATCCGAAAATGTACTTGCAAAACGCATTCACGCTGATTGGAATATTGAATTGTTTTCTACCTATGCATCAACCGAAATGGGTGCTGCTTTTACAGAATGCGCTGCACATCAAGGTGGCCATTTGAATGAAGAACTGATCTTTCTGGAAGTATTGGACGAAGATGGGAATGAAGTCCCACACGGTGAGAAAGGTGAAATTGTTGTCACTACGCTTGGAACTGAAGGAACTCCGTTGATCCGTTATAAAACAGGCGATGTGGCGCGTATTTACAGGGAAGTATGCCCTTGTGGAAGAACCTCTCCGCGCGTGGGGCCGATCCTGGGTCGCAAGAATCAAATGATCAAGTTTAAGGGAACGACTATTTTCCCTCCTTCCATTTACGAAATCTTTGACAGCAGGTCGGAAATCAGTTGTTACAAAATTGAAGTTGCGAAGGATTACTTAGGGCACGATACGATTACGATCCTGTTGGAAAACCGGATTGAACATGCCCCCGTAATGAGCCAGATTATTGAAGAATGCAAAGCAAAATTGCGCGTAGTGCCGCATTTTGTATTCCTGGAAACGGATTACCTGAGAAGCCAGGTATTCAAAAACCACATGCGGAAACCGGAAAAAATCGTGTTTAAATAAACTGCATTGGACTGACCTGAATGGCATCCCATTTTTTTACCACAAATACACAAATTTTTTGAAACGCCTACCGGTCGTTTCTTTACTCTCACAGGGCCACTGGTAAGGGGAATTATGTATTTAAGTCAGGTGATTTCAGATGATACATTTTTTTTGAGTGTTCGAATTTGCTTTAAATGGTTCTAAATTTGCATGTTCGCGATATTGCGAACAGCCCTTTGTTTAACTGGGATTCAGCTAAAAAATGTCTGAATTTTTGGATAGAATTTATTGATGCTTTTGTTGTTATCTGATTAAAGTACATAATTCCCACTGGTAAGCGCCCTTTTTTATTTGCGCATTTGTGGGAAAATAAAAAAGGGGCACGATGAATCGTGCCCCGCGTATTGAATTTCATTTAATGTTTACATTTTCACCACGTGTGCAACTGCATTTACAAGCGTATTGTGCTTCTTCACGAATGGATTGGTTTCATCCCAAACATAACCTGCCAATACCGAGCAGATTTGTTGCCTGATCGTTTCGTCTACTTTCTCACTGAAGAAAATATCGCCCAATGTTCCTTCGTACCATGCAAGTACATAAGTTCTGAACACATCAATTCCTTTCTTCAAAACTACACTGTAATCATTCTCCCAATCTACCTGTTCTCCGTTCAATTGCTTCGCAACCAGCGTTGCAGCCTTGTATCCGGAAGAAATTGCTAAAGTCACCCCCGAACTAAAGATCGGATCAAGGAATTCCGTACTGTTTCCGCATAGAACATAACCTTCACCATAAACTTGTTTTACAGAAACCGCATAATTTACGATCAAGCGCGGCTCGAACATGAATTCTACACCATCGTAACGACCATTCAATCCAGGGAATTCAGCTACTTTTTGCTTGAATAGCTTTCCGCCATCTGCGTAACATTCTTCTACAAAATCTTTATCCCCAACAATACCAACAGAAGCTGTCCCGTCTGAAAAAGGAATGGACCAGATCCATGCAGTATTGTCATTGAACGCGTGAACGAAAATATTTCTCCCGTCTTCCGGAGTTCTTCTTGTATCATCCAGGTGAGCGAAAACAGCTCCACGCGGTGGTGTAGAAACAGGGACCTCCAAATTAAACATTTGTGGAAGCACACGTCCGTATCCACTCGCATCCATTACGAAACGACAATGAACTTCGTGAATATCCCCGTTTTTATCCCGGTAAGTAACTACTTGTTTAGCAGCAGATGTTTTTACGTCCGTTACTTCAGCCTGGAATTCCACTTCCGCACCTTGTTTTTCTACTTCTTTAATCAGGGTGTAATCAAAATCTGCACGTTTTACCTGGAAAGTATAAGACCATCCTTTTGAAAACTGGTTCTCAAACAGGAAGTCACAACGTTCTCCATCGTGGTAAAAACAAGCTCCGGTCTTCACCTGGAATTTCAATGCTTCCACAGCAGGAAGAAGATTCAGATCATCCAAATAATCCATACTGTGAGGTAATAAGCTTTCACCGATGACAAATCTTGGAAATTGCATTTTCTCCAAAACCAAAACCTTTAGTCCTTCTTTGATCAATTTAGAGGAAGCTACAGAACCTGCCGGACCTGCGCCAATTACAACAACATCAACTTCTTTAGTCATACATTTTGATTTTTTCTATTACTTGCTTATT
>CBFGPJ010000508.1:0-2821 GCA_965650615.1 uncultured Fluviicola sp.
TGTTGAATATTCATTCCAGGGTAAGTCGAGTAAAGTATCCAGGTAATTCAACTGCACAGTGTATTCGGCTCCCTGCGGATTCATGCGCTGCAGTTTCGCTAATTCTTTATGGAACAATTTCGAGACTTCTTTGGACCACAGCTTTTTAGATGCACGCTCTTCCAGGTCTTTCACATCCTGTTCCTGAGGATTATCTCCCAACTCATCCTGGATCGTACGGATTTGTTGGTGCAGGAAGTATTCACGCTGCTGGCGGTCCATGTCCAGGCGCACTTTCGACTGGATTTCATTGCGCATTTCAAGCAATTGGGATTCCAATGTCAAATGCTCCACAACCATGCGTGCACGTTTGCGGAAGTCCAATTCCTCCAAAAGCTCCTGTTTTTTCTTCACATCGGCATTCATATTCGATGAAATGAAATTCACCATGAAAGTCGGAGATTCGATATTTCCGATTGCAAATGCGGCTTCAGACGGAATATTCGGACTGTCTTTAATAATTTGAAGCGCCAGTTCTTTTACGTTGCGAAACAGGAGTTCCATTTCCTGATCGTCTTTTTCAGGCAGGATCTCCGTAAGGAAACTCACCTTTGCGCGCATATACGGCTCAGTTTGGTAAGGTTCCGCAATCTCGAAACGTCGTTTGCCCTGGATAATCACGGTAGATGTTCCATCCGGCATTTTCAGTAAGCGGACGATCTGGGCAACCGTACCAACGCGGTGCAAGTCATTAAACTCAGGATTTTCTTCTTCCTGGTCGATTTGTGAAACAACACCGATTATCTTTTTTCCACTATTGGCATCCTGTAATAATTTCAAGGATTTATCGCGACCAATCGTGATCGGGATCATAACTCCGGGGAAAAGCACATTGTTACGCAAAGGCAAAATAGGCAAGTCTTCCGGAAAAATTTCTTTGTTCATATTGTCCTCGTCATCCTGTGACATCAAAGGCAAAAATTCTGCATCCTCTTCTGATGAGACTATAATTGTATGGTCGAATGAATCTTTCATGTATGTGTATTTAACGTCAAAATGTCATTGTTCTTATGATCAACCCGGGTCAATTCATAAAAAAACTTCTGACGATAGGGATTGTCAAGCGCTGTGCCAATTCCAATTCCCTGACGAATTGACATACCACTTCCTAATTCCAATTAATAAATTACGAATTTTGAACTAAAATCAGAACTCTGTTTTATTTTTCAGATAAAGTGTGGTCAATGTTCTCGCCCAATACCTCGGAACGGCATGCGTTTCCTGCAAGAATACAACTACGTCATTCGACTTCTTTTCAGCTGCATTGAAATCTTTCAGAGTCTCCATCCAAAAAGCAATCGGTTTCCCGGTTTTTTCAATGACTTGTTCGTCTGTCACGTCCCAATATTCTTTTTTCATAGTTCAGCTATTTATTTGTACTAAGTTACTTTTTTTGTCTGTTCGGGTATTCCGCCGTGTGTTCCCGGATCAATTCATCGTTCACAAATGTCTGGTCTCGATACGCTTCATTGCTCCTTCGCTGACCCTGCTCCGCAGTCTGCGTGCCGCTGAAGTTTTAGCAGAGGTGCAAGTGGCTTCACGAAGGCAAAGAGCTTCAGCGCAAGCGTTGCATTCCGCACCCGACCTGACAGCGTTTGTTGAGTATTGAGAAGCTCTTAAAATCTATCTTAACAAAATTTTAACAATTGGCATGTGATTTGTTAGTCCGTTGAAACTAAACTATATACATGAAACCTGTTTTCTACATTTTTGCTTTATCAGTTTGCCTTCTCTCCTGTAAAAAAGGAAAAAAATTAAAGCATGAAGTAGCTGTTCAATTTGTTACAACAATCGAATCAGGAGTCTATCCCGAAGATCATTTCCCGCCTTTTGATCCGAACGACTGGAACGAAGTACCGCAATACCCAAGGTATGCACATGATTATTCTGCCGACCAAATTGCTGCACAATTCAATTCGAAATTGACTTCTCTTCTGAATAAAAACAATGTGATGCTTCAGGAAGACACGGCTGATTATGTACTTTATATCAATGCTATGAACTTAAGCGAATCCATTGAACGTCAAAGCTACATTGACAGCTGTTCGTGGAATAACCCGATCGCTTATGTTTACAAATCTTCCCTGAAGTTTGTGGTTTCTGCTGAACTATATAAAAATGGAATCCTTGTTGATTCCTGGTCTAAAGAAGCCAATTCCTGGGAATCTATTCGCAACAAGCGGGACAATTGCAACAAACCGAAAGTCAGAACCATTGTTCGGGGAACGAGCTGGTTGGTTGACCAGGTGGCAAAAGAATTGCGGGTAAGGATCTCCAAAAAGATGTACGAGTTGGAGAAATAAAAAACCATCCGCCGGATGACGAATGGTTTTAAAATAGTTGCTGTCGTTCTCGATACATTCTGCGATGTCAATTCGAGTATCCCTGACAGAAGCCTAGCGAATAGTCAGGGATGTATCGAGAATACATGCAGAATTACTCGAACTGACAGGGCAAACTATCAATACTTCACGACTCTCTTTTGAGAAGATTTCGATCCGTCAGTAATTTGAAGGATGAATAAGTTCCCGTCGAATGCGTTTAGGTCAAGAACCTGCATTGCTTTGTAATCAACTACCGTTTGAAGCAATTTTCCGTTCATATCAAATACACGGATCGTTCCTCCAGTTTCAGAAACTCCATTGATGCGGATTGATCCTGTTGTCGGGTTCGGATATACTATGAACAAATCTCCTTCAACTGTACTTTCTTCCAATCCAAGATTTTCAGGAACCGGATCAAAATTGATTCCACATGGTCCGTCATTGCTCAAAAATGCACT
>CBFGPJ010000509.1:0-2813 GCA_965650615.1 uncultured Fluviicola sp.
ATTCGCGAAACAATACGCAAAAGAGTAGGAAGCATTTGAGAACCTGATGTTGGCTAAAAAAGGTGACAACAGTACTACTAAAGCAATTGTTTATACTATCCCGGTGGTTTTCCACATTCTGCATGATAATGGCAGTGAAAACGTTTCGAAAGAGCAGATTATGTCTGCTTTAAATATTTTGAACCGTGATTACGCGATGTTAAATCCAGATACGGCAACCGTGCAGGCACCTTTCCAATCACTCAGAAGTAAAGTTGACGTGAAGTTTGTTCTTGCTACCAAAGCACCGAACGGAGCTTGTTTCTCAGGAATTACGCGCACGCAAAACGCCATTACCCATGATGGATCAAGCGGTACTGCTCAGATCAATGCGATTGTTGCAGGAAATGACGTTTACAACGGACAATGGCCAGGAAACAAATACCTGAATGTGTATGTTTGTGAAGATATTGGCGGGGCAGCAGGATATACTATGCTTCCGGCAAACTGGTCTGCAAGCAGCATGCAAAACGGGATTTTTATCCTTCACAATTATTTCGGAAATATCGGAACTTCTTCTGAACCATACAGCCGTGCTTTAACACACGAAGTAGGTCACTGGTTGAATTTGGATCACGTTTGGGGCGGAAACAACAACCCTGGATCTGCAGGTTGTGGTGGAACTGACAATATTCAGGACACACCTGCAACACAAGGTTCCACAACATGTAATCCATCTGCAAATACGTGTTCAACAGATAACGCATACTGGGGATTTGACCAAATTGACAACGTTGAAAACTACATGGATTATTCTTACTGTTCAAAAATGTTTACAGTCGGGCAGGTTAACCGTATGAGAACTGCGTTGACGGTAAGCAGCACAGGTCGTGCGAACGTGGTTTCCGCAGCGAACCTTACAGCTGTAGGGGCGAATACTCCATTAATTCTTTGTACTGCTAAATTCAGCACTCCAAGAAAAGTAATCTGTGCAGGTGAATCGATTACATTCACAGATGAGTCTTATAACCTTGCTACAGGATGGAACTGGACTTTCACAGGAGGTTCACCGGCTTCTTCAACGGTACAAAACCCAACAGTTACTTACAATACTCCGGGAACATATGCTGTTCAGTTACAGGCAACCGACGGATCGAATTCAAATACGGCAAACATTCCTGCATACATTACCGTATTACCGGCAGGAGGAAACCTTCCGTTCTATGAAAGTTTTGAAGGTTCTATGACCCTGAACAGTCCAAGCTGGTTTGTTTACAATGGAGGTGGAAGCGCGTGGTCAGTAACGAATACTGCAGCAAAAACCGGAACAAATTCAGCGAAACTGGATAACTTCAGTCAAACAAGCACCGGGCAAATCGATGAATTGATTTCAGGAGCAGTAGACTTATCAAGCATTACTTCCGGAACAGGAGTTACTTTATCATTCAGATACGCTTACAGAAAGAAAACTTCGGCCAATACTGATTTATTAAAAGTATTCGTAACCGCTGACTGCGGTGAAACATGGGATGTGCGCAAAACATTAACAGCTACAACTATGTCAGGAACAAACACCGCTGCTTCTGCCTGGACTCCGGGTGCTGCTGATTGGGTAACTGTTCACGTAACGAATGTAACATCAGCATACTGGAATGAAAACTTCCGTTGCAAATTCCAAACAACCAACGGTGGTGGAAACAACTTCTATATCGATGATATCAACATTTATTCCGGAGCTCCGTCTGAAACTCCTGTTACTGCAGGTCTGGCAGATCTTGGAAGTGTTGGAAATATCAACTTGTTCCCGAACCCGGCTGAGAATGAAGTTCAAATTTCATTCAGCTCGCAAACAGGAAGCAACGAGATCATGTTCTACGTAACTGATTTAACCGGAAAACGCATTCAACAACACAGAATCAATGCTAACGAAGGAAACAACCTGGTTAACATTGCAACTGAAAACCTTTCTGCAGGAACTTATCTGATCCAGATGGTTGATGCAACTGGTCAAAGAACATTGACTTTCGTTAAGAAGTAGTAAAATAAGAATCAGCCACAGCTGAAAAATCCTGACAAGCCTTAGTGCAGTCATAAACTGAAACCAAATAAAAAACCCCGACAATAAATGTCGGGGTTTTCTTTATCCGGATTTTTTAGAACCCTCTTTTCTTTTTCAGTTCGTCGATGAAATCAGTCATCTGCTTTTTATCCGCGAAATAGATCGTTACATTCGTTTCCTGGAAAATTTTCGATCCCGATTTTTCGTAGACACTGGCATTCACCTTATCCAAATCCGTCAAAATAGTACACGAATACATTTCACCATATCGATCGACATGTTCTACTTTAAAAACGTTGTCGGTAATCACTTTTACCGAAACTTTACGAACGGTCAGCTCGCGAACGGTCCCTCCGGAACTTTTTGTTAATACGGTTGCATACAAATCGTCCCCTACAATTTTTTGATGATATTCAAGGACCGTTCCATTGACATCCATCAGGAAACATTTAGGTCCGTGAATGGTAATGGATTTACCATTGTATTTAATAACATCCTGGGCATTCAGGTAGTTCAGGCCCATTAAAAAGATGCCGAAAAGCATCGCTTTTTGTTTTGTCAGAATCATAAATTGTAGTTGTTTTTTGTTGTCGTTTAATTTATCTTATCCGTTGAGGCGGGTCATTTAATGTAAATCTCACCTTCATCGACCAAAGGCTCACCGTTCATTCTCAAAAATAACTGAATTAATGCAACAACATCCTTTTCGCAATAAATTCGGATGCGGTTCAAATCACCTTCCTCATAGTAAACCCGCGCTACATCTGCTCCGGAT
>CBFGPJ010000510.1:0-2809 GCA_965650615.1 uncultured Fluviicola sp.
TGACATCCGGGACCACCCAGTTACGGACAATTCCGCTCGCCCGGTTACTTGCTCCATGATATTGTAATTGGTTCGTAGCACTTGGTCCTTTAGACCAGAACAAATTCTGACTGGTTGCCGCAAAATTGAATGTTACATCGTTTGCGTCTCCCGTATTCAAAGCTCTCGATGCTACAATCGTTCGGTTCCCGCCGGAAACATTATTGGAAATGACCGTCCAATCCTGCTGTGCATCAACAGACGGTTCAACTCCTTGCCCGATCATCCGGTGATCACGCAACTGAAGCGGTGCCGCCCCGGTCCCTAATGTCGACCAGATAATCGCATCGTTTCCGGTAGCCATACCGGTCCCGAATCCAAAGGCAATAAAACGATCTGAAGGTCCCTGAACGGTTACGGTAATGTCTGTTGTGGTCATAACCGCACCAAAGTACATTCCACTCCCAACTGTTAGTTCGGAGAACGCAATTTCTTTTGTTTGACTGAAAGTCAGGAAGGGACAAATTGCAAACAGCAAAAGGTAAATTTTCTTCATATTAGGAGTGTTTAATGGACAAACTTATTGTATTAAGCGTTAGTAATCAATTATTTTTAAGATTATTATTCTCATTTTGTATAAATCGAGTATTTTTCCGCTTCAATACACGAAATCACTGAATAGAATGTTAGAACGAAAATGCCTGGAATGCGGACAAAAATTGAGTGGTCGGAAAGACCAGAAGTTTTGTTCAGATTACTGCAGGAATACACACAATAATCGTTTGAATGAAGATGCCACCAAGTATGTCCGGCGGATCAACAATATTTTGCGCAAGAACCGGCGTATTTTAGCGACTTTGAATCCAACCGGGAAAAGAACGGTAGATGCCATAACACTGGCTGAAGAAGGATTTAATTTCCACTATTACACCAATACCTATCAAACCCAAAAGGGAAATACGTATTTTTTCTGTTATGAACAAGGATATTCAAAATTGGAGGGTGATCAGTACGTGTTGGTGCTGAAGCAGGATTATGTGAAGTAGGAAGTGAAAGCTATTGATTTCGTTTATCCTCCTCCTTGCATCCCCATCCTGCGCCTATGCTAAAGCTTTTGGTAAACATAAAGGGCGATTTCCTATTATAAAGCACCAATCAATTTTATTTATTGAAAGAGTGGGTGAAGTCAGTAGAAGGGGAAGTTGAAAAGGCCCTTACGCTGAAAGCGCTAGAAATCGATTACTTCAGCTTTATTGGGCTTACGGTATACCCATCTTTTCGCAGTTGGGAAATAATCCCGCATTCTCCGTACAAATGAAATAATCCTACGATGACCATCACGGAATCGTTTTGCCGGATCGTTTCTTTGATCAGGGGCATCCATTTTTCATTGCGTTTCAATAAAACTCCATCGTTTTCAGCACATTCTTCTTTGAAGTGATAATTCAGCCTCATTTTTAGATATGCCTGAACGTCTGAGCAAATATCCTTTTGATGCTTATCGTCCCGAAAGTTACTTACCCACTCATGGACCAAATCCCTCGCCTTAACCCACGAATAATCGTCTCCATTGACGCTGTTTATAGCATCAAACTGATCGGCGAAACTTTCCAATCCCTGAATTTGAACATTATTTTTTTTGGCTATAGACATCAGGTAATCGTCCATGTGGCAGGTGGTATCTGTCGGCTTGACGGTCCCACACTTCATTTTCACATATTCCTGCTGAAGTTTGACCAACAATTCTGCCGGTTTCTGCTTGCTTATCGGAACTTTCCAGTCAGCTGAGAATTTTTCCAGGAAAGCCACATCCTCTATATCCAGGGATCCCTTATAGGAAAAATCATCCGTTCTTTCCAGCATCATATTGACCACTTTCTCATTCTTATCTTCGATACTTTCGAAAAGTACCTTATCCGATTTAAGCATGAGTTCTTTTATCAAAGGTTTTTCGTCCACAAATGAATTCCCGGTTTGATGAAGTGTTCCAAGGAGATAGCTTGTATTTTCAGAACCGGGTTTTTGAACAGACCATAAAATAGTGTTTTGGGCAAATGCTGTAATCAGAATGAAAACAAAAGTAAACGAAGCAAACGTTTTTTTCATCGGAGGATATTTGATCGCAATGATAACCCATTTATTTGACTGATTTTCAATCTCACTTTCAAAAATTCTACCAAATAAAAAAGGACAACATCACGTTGTCCTTTAAATATCTTGAATTTTGAATTCCCTACAGGTTCCACTTTTCTTTGAACGTCTCCATTTTCGGGTGGTCTTTCACTCCTTCGCTTCCAATAAATAAAACGTCTTTACATTTTGTGCGATCGAAGAACAAAGACAAATGAGATAATGCCACATTCATTGTTCCGCTTAAATCGATCTTATGGATAGGTGCCTGGTGGACTTCAAATAAATCACGTAATTCAGCAGTGCGTTTATCGAAGTTGTGATTGTCGTGAAAAATAACTACAGCGTCAATCTTTTCTGTTAATTCATCATTCTCTTGAAACGGCAAAACATGAAAGCCTAATCCTTCAAGCCATGAGTTTACGGTATCAGCAAACGGTGTTTTGTCTTCGGTGTAAATGGTCTGAATATGTGTCGTCATTCTTCCCTGATTTGTTATTTTTCGTTTACGTTTCTTAAAAGAGAGTGCAAAAATACAGTAAACTTTCAGTAAACCCTGTTTAAAATTGAAATTAATTCCTCTTTTTATTCGAATTAGCACTGCAATAATCAGGAAATCATTTGATCCTGAAAGAATTAACTGTACAGCCTACTCAGATTGAAAAATACAACAAATTCAACTAAAAACCTAGAATTAACT
>CBFGPJ010000511.1:0-2798 GCA_965650615.1 uncultured Fluviicola sp.
ACGAATCTCGACGGAACCTCATGGACCATTTCTTTTTGGACAAATAATGTGCCTTCTACCACAACTACCATGTATATATTAGGCGATGTCAATGCCGGAGGACTTCGTGTTTTTACCGGTGGTGTTGCCGGTGCAGGGAATTGGATCCTGAGAGGTGGTTTCACAGATGTATTAGCAAATGGTGGAGCTGCTACCGGGCCAACACTCACCACTTTTGTTTACGATATGCCAAATAATCAGATCAGATCATATGTAAATGGGGTATTGATAAGTACTGTAGCTCAAACAACAGTTAGTATAAATGGTCCGGGACCATTCAAAGTTGGGGGATATTCATCAAGTACGAACCTCCCTTCAGGTTCATTTATGGATGAATTCCGTCTTTATAACCGTGCATTGTCACTGGCAGAAATTCAATCATTGCTGATCAGCGGAACAACAAGTAGTTTCAGTGTTACAGCTTGTGGATCATACACCGTTCCAAGTAATGGTGAGACCTATACTACATCCGGAATCTATATGGATACCATTCCTAATGCAAACGGCTGTGATAGTATTATGACAATTGATCTGACGATTCTTTCCCCAAGTTTCAATACGATTTCGGAGGTTGTTTGTGACAGTTATACCAGTCCGAGTGGAAACTATAACTGGATGGTATCGGGTACTTATACGGATACTTTGACAAATGCAGTTGGTTGTGATAGTATCATTACGGTTAATCTTACGGTAAATCAATCAACTTTTGACAGCATTGTTGAATTTGCATGCGGAAGTTATACGGCACCTGATGGCTCAATCCATACAACAAGTGATACGTTGAATGTGGTTATTCCCAATGCGAGTGGCTGCGATAGTTTGATCCATATTGATCTGACTGTTTCGCAGCCAACGACCGGAAGTATTACTGAAACAGCTTGTAATTCCTATACTGCTCCGGATGGATCGGTTTATACTTCCAATGGGGTGTATACTGCAATTGTAACCAATGCGGCCGGCTGTGATAGTACGATTACCATTAATCTTACCATCGAACAAATCGATACCACCGTTTCCTATGCAAGTGGAATATTGACTGCGAATCAAAGCGGTGTTTCTTATCAATGGATAGATTGTAGTACGATGAATCCAATTGCGGGAGAAACAAGCCAGTCGTTTACTCCTTCAAGTAACGGAAATTATGCTGTTAACCTGAGCGGAACGATTTGCGATCTGAATTCCGACTGCTATGACGTTTCAGACCTGGGATTGGATGAATTCAATCAATTGAATTTGGTTTTATTTCCAAATCCGGTTAGTGATGAATTGAATATTGTAAATAATTCTGGTGAAGAGTTGGTTCTTGAGCTGTATGATAATACAGGTAAATTACTTCAAACGATTGTTAGTTCAGAAACAAATTCAGCAATCGGAATGCGGGATAAGTCAGCGGGTATTTACCAATTAAAAGCAAAAAGCAAGTTTGCCGGACGAACATTTAAGATCATTCGCAACTAGAAAATAAAAACGGTTACAGTTATTTTGAGCCTGTTTAAATTACCTGGTAAAAGGGTAATTTGGACAGGCTCTTATTCGTTTCAGGAATTAATGTTGAGAGACAATTATTTAGATCGGAGTTCCAAATAAAGATGTTGCTTTGTTATAAACGCTCCAAAGGTGTTTTTACCCCATCAACCAGGGAATAACAAGCCAGCTTGTCTTTAAATACGGAAGATTTGAACAGGGATCGGTTCAACAGCATTCTCACACATTCCTGGATACCTTCTGCAATGGAAGGATGTGGATGAACCAATTCTGCAATGACATGAATAGGAAGTCCAAGTTTCATAATCAGACCGATCGTTTGAATGGCAGTGGAAGCATGTTCACCAACAGCACGCATTCCAAGAACTTTCATATCGCTGTCATTTGTGACAATAATTTTGAAAAAACCTTCCGTTTTTCGCATGGCAATTGCCCGTGCAATTACGGAGTAATCAATTTTCACAACTTTTATCGGGATATTCTTTTCAATGCATTGAGCTTCGTTCATTCCTACGGCTGCAACTTCCGGCTGAAGGAACATGATCGTGCATACGTTGTCATAGCTTAAGCGTTCGCGAATAGTTCCAAAAGCTCTTTCAACCGCATGACGGGCTTCAATTTCTCCCATGTTTACCAGTGCAATTCTTCCCGAAACATCTCCGACTGCATAAATATGTGGAACATTGGTCACCGTATCATCGTCACCGATATGTTGTCCGCGCTTAGACATTAAAACACCTGCATTTTCCATTTTCAGGTTCTCAATGTTTGGAACACGGCCAATTGAAAGCAATGCTTTTTCAACCCGGATAACTTCTCGTGATCCATCCGGGTAACTCAGTTCGTATTCTACTTCCGTACCCAGATTTTCCAGTCGTTCCAATTGAGCATTATGGTGAATGGTAACTCCTTTTTCTTCCAGGTTTTCACTTACAATAGTGGAAATATCCGTATCCTCAAAAGGAAGGATCCGATCGGCACGGTCAATCAGGTATACTTTTGTTTTTCCGAAATTGGAAAAGATCGTGGCATATTCACAACCAATAACACCGGCCCCGACAATTACGAGACTTTTAGGATAATCTGTCAGGTTTTCAATCCCGTCGCTGGTTAGGATGGTTTGTTCGTCAACGTTTACGTCCTGCATTTTTCGTGGTCGACTTCCGCTGGCAATAATGATATTTTCTCCATATACGACTGTTCTGTCACCATCATTTTGAACGATTTCCACTTCATTGGGGGAAATAAAGCTTGCATTACCTCTCTGATAAGAC
>CBFGPJ010000512.1:0-2795 GCA_965650615.1 uncultured Fluviicola sp.
ATTCTTCCTGATTCCACCGCCATTTTAAAGGCCAAAGCCATTTCCTTGGGATTCGTAGCAACTGCAATCGCAGTATTGACCAAAACTGCATCAGCACCCAGCTCCATTGCATGTGCAGCATGAGAAGGAGCACCAATTCCGGCATCAACAATAACCGGAACACGACTTTGTTCGATGATAATTTCCAGGAAGTCCAGTGTTTTTAATCCTTTGTTCGTTCCGATCGGTGCTCCCAAAGGCATCACCGCAGCAGTTCCCACATCCTCCAGGCGCTTGCATAAAACCGGATCAGCATGAATGTATGGAAGCACGACGAATCCCAATTTTGCCAGTTCCTCAGTTGCTTTCAAGGTCTCTATCGGGTCCGGAAGCAAATATTTCGGGTCCGGATGGATTTCCAGTTTCAACCAATTCGTTTCCATAGCTTCACGGGCCAATTGAGCTGCAAAAACTGCTTCTTTTGCATTTCTTGCCCCCGAAGTATTGGGTAAAAGATTAATATGAGGATGTTTCAAATGTGCTAATAAATCGTCTGTTTCCGTTTCCAGGTCCACACGTTTTAATGCAACAGTCACCAATTCGGATCCGGAAGCCAAAACAGCTTCTTCCATTTGTCTGGAAGAACCGAATTTCCCGGTTCCCAAAAACAAACGCGACTTCAATTCTTTATCTGCTATCTTAAGCATAATTCAATGTTTGATCAATTTCACTTACTAATGTTCTTCTGTCTGTTGCTTCTGAAATCATTCCTGATACGGCGATTCCGTAAACACCTGTTCTTTTCAGCAGTTCGACATCGTTTTGGACAATCCCGCCAATGGCATAAATCGGGATCGACAATCCGAGTAATTCCAACTCTTTTGTAATGCGCTGGTATCCTTCAAAACCAAGCAATGGACTTAATTTTTCCTTGGTGGAAGTAAAGCGCAACGGGCCAAGCCCAATGTAATCGCATTTTTCACGAATACGCTGCAGTACATCTTCCAGTGTATTTGCTGTTCCTCCGATGATTTTTGCAGATCCTAACACTTTACGTGCTTCTTCTATGGAAGAATCCGTTAAACCCAAATGAACTCCATCTGCATCCACTTCTTTTGCTATTTCAATGGAATCATTGATTATTAAAAGTGCATCCGCATACGTACACCACGTTCTGGCTTGTCTGGCAACATCTACAAACGCTTCTTTTGATCCTTTTTTAAAACGTACCTGGATCATTTTACAACCGGCTTCCAGGGCATCCAAAATATTCTTTTTCTGCTCTTCAACCGTATCTCCATGAGATATGTATTGGATTTTACTCAACATGGTATGCTAATAAATTTTCATTACTTGAAAGTCTTTTTTCTACATATTGTTTCGCTTCCTGACATGCTTCCAAAAAGGTTTTTCCCAAGGCAAGATTAGAAGCTATTGCAGCAGAAAGAATACACCCCGACCCGTGTTTGGATACCAATTTCATGGAATCTGATTTGGAAGGTATTTCTCGCGGTATTCCTCCTTCAAACAACAAGTCGACTCCTAAACGTACAGTACTGTGTCCTCCTTTTAAAAGAACATGTGTAAATCGGGCCAATTGGAATGCTGCCTCAATTTCATCATCCGTTTGAGTAATTTTTCTTACCTCATGAACATTGGGTGTAATCAGATCAATCATTTCCAAAACCTGACCCAATGTTTCTTTATTCCAACCGGTATGCAATTCAAATCCGGATGATGCAGCTAAAACGGGATCCCAAATGATTGAAGCGGATGGAGTGGCTCTTTTTACCAGCGCCACTAATTCCAGTAAAACATCCAGGTTCTCCACAATCCCGATCTTCACCGCTGAAATAGGATACGTACTCAAAATCGGCTGCAATTGGGCAATAATCGTTTGCTTATCGAACCAATCAACCGAAAGAAAAGTCGTTTCCGTTTGATTGGTATTTGCAGTCAGAACGGCCATACCCAAGCATTGATGCTGCTCACATGTTTTCACATCTGCAAGCACACCTGCTCCGCCAGTTGGGTCGAAACCGGCAATGTTAAGAACTATGGGACGTTTGTATTTCATTTTTTTCAATTATTGGGACGCGATGCTTCGCGTCCCTACAACCATTTTTATTTCATTTACCGGGTTTTCTGAATTCCAGACCGCGCCTAATAAAGCGGCCCCGTCAAATCCCAGTTGGATTAACTCCCGGATATTTTCTTTCCGGATTCCTCCTAAACCAATCAATTTGGTATGGTCATTCCGACGCTGATTCAAATCAAACTTCACTCCTTTATAATCCGGTTTCGAAATACTGTCAAAAACAGGACTTATAAAAGCATAGTCAAAATGAACCGGCAGTTCATTGAATTCATCCAAACTGTGAACAGAAGTGGAATAAATTTCATGATCTTTTACTCCTGACCAACTATGAGCCTTCCATTCTTCCCGATCTCTTTCGGAATAATGAAAACGTTTCAGGCCCATACTTCTGCCCCATTCATGATCGTGATGCAAAACCAATTTGGCATGATATTCCACATCTATTTGACCGATCAATTTCGACAATGATTCCACACTTGCTCCATATTTTCGTATATGAAACAAATCCAACCCGCTTTGAAACAATTGATTTACCAATTGTCCTTCATCGGATCCGAAATCGCTATCTGAAATGACGATCAGCATTACGAGTAAATTTGACTTCCCTTGGTTTTAAATTCTTCTGATTTCTCAAACATTCCGGATTCTGCGGCATCACGAATATCCTGGGTAATCTTCATTGAGCAGAATTTCGGACCACACATCGAACAGAAGTGAG